>NZ_BAAALS010000008.1:0-205577 GCF_039528415.1 Luedemannella helvata | reverse complement strand
CCACCGCCCCATTTTCGCGCCTCCAGGGCGCCCGGCCACGGGCCCGATGATTTGGACGATTCCGCGCCTCATAACCGTGCCGAATTTGGCGCGGAACCACCCAAACATCGGCTGGAGAAGCGGGACGGGGCGGGTGGGGAGGGGGCGGTGGGTCAGGTGGCGAGTTGGTAGGCGAGGGCCGCGGTCGCGGCCAGGGCGATCGCGGCCAGGTACGTGAGGACCAGGCGGGTGTCGCGGAGCACGCACTTCGAGCGGGTCAGGCCGGCGCGGCGGGCCCGCCAGTAACCGACGAAGCCGAGCACCGCGAAGCCCAGCACGGCGATGGGGCCGAGGAGCCAGGCGAGCAGCGCGACGGTCGCGTACACGCACAGGCGCAGCGGGTCGTACGGGGGCGTACTCATGACACCACCAACGGCAGCGGGCGGCGCGCGGCGGCCGACCACCCGAGGCGCTGCGCCGACAGCGCCGGCCAGGCCTGCACGGCGCAGAACGGCGCGCACTGGTGGGCGTCGGCGGCGCCCACGGTGGCGACGTGGACGCAGCACTGCGTCAGCCGCTCCTCGATCATCGTGGCCATGTCCATGAACGGCTTCACGGTGATCCGTTTGACCCGCTCGCCGAGCAGCTTGCGCAGCCGGGCCTGCCCGCCGGGCAGGGCCGAGGACGCCAGCGTCATCAGCGTCGAGATGCCGAGGTCGCAGTTCTCGCAGATGTCGCGCCAGAGGTCGCCGACGCGCGGGTGCGACAGCGACGACTGCTCCGACAGGAGTCCGAGCAGCGACTCCTTGACGGCGACCTTCATGGCGGCCGGCAGTTCGACGTCGGCGATGCGGTTGGCGACCGCGTCGGGGGCAAGGTCGAGGAACTCCAGCAGCTTGTCGTGGCCGATCAGCGTGGTCATGGACCGCCAGGTGCCCGAGTCGTCGCGCAGCAGGTACCCGACGGAGCAGCAGTGCGGGTGCGAGCACGGCAGCGCGGTGAGGTCGCGCCACGTGACCTGGCCGTCGGTCTGCGGGCCGAGGCGGGCGAGTACGCCGGTGTGGGTGAGCCGGTCTGACCAGTCGAGGTCGGCGGAGCGGCCGGAGCCGAACTGCGGCTGCAACGACACCCCGCCGACGTAGGGGGTGTCCAGGGCCCGCCGCACGACGGCGCCGATCTCGTCGTCGTTGACGCCCAGCGCGGCCGTCATGGTGAGCGTCGTGAAGACGCCGCGCGCGGACAGCCGGTCGATCGCCTGTTCCTTGAGGGCCCGCAGGTCGCCGCCGCGATGGTGGCGGGAGGCGCGCTCGGACACCCCGTCGTACTGCAGGTAGATCTCGACGCGGTCGCGGTGCGACGCGATGAGGTCGAGCAACGCGTCGTCGCGCGCGATCTTCACGCCGTTGGTGTTGATGAGGACCCGCACGACGTTGCGGCTGCTCACCTCGGCCAGCAGCTCCCGCAGGTGCGGGTAGAGCGTGGGCTCGCCGCCGGAGAGCATGAGTACGTCGATGCGCCCGTTCTCCCGCGACAGCCGCGTGTCCAGCGAGGCGAGCACGTCGGCGAGCGGGGCGACGCCGGTCAGCTCGGGCGACGAGTCCGTGAAACAGGTGGGGCAGCGCAGGTTGCATTCGGCCGTGACGTCGGCCAGCAGGATGCAGGTGTGCTGGGTCTGCATCTCGGGCAGCCCGGCCAGGTAGGCCGACGGGACCGGTTCGAAGTTGCCGCGCACATCCGGAATGTGCGTCTTGGTCGGCGCGGTCCACCGCTCCAGGTAGCGCAGGATCTCCGGCGACTCGTCGTAGAGGGTGCGCACCAGGCCGTGCGTGCGGCAGCCGCGCTCCAACCAGATCCGGCCGTCGCGCTCGACGAGCCAGCCGGACAGCCGCGCCACGTCAGCGAGCGGGCGGTCCGGGTCGTCGGCGTGGCAGTGCGGGCAGAAGGCGACCACGTAGCGGTGCAGCCGGTCGCCGCGCAGCGGCATGCCAGTGGTCATCTCGCCCTCCTCAGTAACTGCTGATCGCCTGTACGCACAGCCCGAAGCCCACGACGGGCACGACGAGGACGCCGACCGCCCAGCCGATGAGCAGGCCCAGGCCGAGCCCGCGCGAGACCCGTTCGCCGGCCAGCAGCACGATGCCGGCCACCAGGCAGCCGAGGAAGACGACGACCTGGGCGATGAGCATGACGATGACGGCGGTGCCGACGGCGTCGCCGCCCGGCGTGGAGGCCGCGAGCACCGGGATGGCGGGGACGATCGTCAGCAGGTGCCCGAGCATGGCCAGCCCGATGCCGGCGAACACCCAGCCCGGCGTGATGGGCGGCTTGGGCGGCCGGCCCGGCCCGGTGGGGTTCGACGGCGGGTAGTAGACGCTCACGAGGCTGCCTCCGTGGCGGGTGCGGGCTGGCGGTCGGTGCGCCGCCACGCGTCACGGTAGACGCCCCGCCGCGCCTGGCGGGTCAGGTGCCAGGCGAGCAGGGGCGCGCAGGCCAGCAGGAACAGCTGCGGCCGGGTCAGTCCGGCGAACACGACCTCGTTGCCCCGCACGAACTCCACCGCGAACCGGAAGGCCGCGTACCCGGCCAGGTACAGCTTGAACAGCTCCCCCGGCGCGGCCAGCCGGTCGCGCAGCCGCCACAACAGGCAAAAGATCAAAAGCTGAAAGGCGATCTCGTACGCGAAGGAGGGGTGCATCGGCACGCCCGCCACGGCGGCGGCCCCGTACGCGGGGCGCAGCGCCTCCACCTGGGCGGGCGAGAGGGTGATGCCCCACGGCAGGCTGGTCGGGGTGCCGGGCAGCTCGGTCAGCAGGCAGCCGACGCGGCCGACGGCCATGCCCAGCGCCACGGCCGGCGCGAACAGGTCGCCCGTGGGGGTGCGGTAACCGGTGAGCCGCTTGGCCACGAGCGCACCGGCGTACGCCCCGACGAGTCCGGACAGGATGCTGCGGTTGCCGTAGAGCCAGTGCTCCACGAGGGAGGCGTTGTCGCGCAGGTCGAAATGCTGCGCCCACGTGCCCAGCCGGGCGAGCAGCGCCCCGCCGACCAGCGCGCCGGCCACCACGATCCAGACCCGTTCGTCGGAGACCCGGCGTCGGCGCGCTTCCAGCAGGAAGACCACGGCGGCCACCATCACGCCCAGCCCGACGAAGACGTCGTGGGTGTTGACGGGCAGCGGACCGAGGTGGCCGAGGGTGGGAACCATGGCGTCCTAGATGGTGGCGAGGACGCCGAAGCAGATGCCGCCACCGCAGAGCACCCCGATGGCCGCGCCGATGAGCACACCGGTGCCGAAGGCGCGGGTCCGTTGGGGGATCACGAGCGCGACGCCGAGCACCAGCAGGACCACGGTCACGGCGGTGGCGGTGACGGCGTACGCGAGCACGGTGTAGCCGCTGTCGCTGGACCGCAGCTCGGTCAGCGCGACGACGAGCGCGAGGACGTAGCCGAGCAGTGACAGGCCGATGCCGCCCAGCCGGGCGCGCAGGCCGCCGCCCGCTGGCGGTTCCGGCTCGGGGGTGGGCTGCCCGCTGTCGGGCTGCGGTTGCGTCACGTGAAGCAGGGTACGGCACAGCCCTTGAGCGGATGCTCAAGAATCTGACCCGCACCCTCTTGAGCGAGCGCTCAAACGTGCCTTACGCTGGCGGTTGAGCGACTGCTCAAAAATTCGGGGAGGTCTGATGGATACGGAAGAGCCGGGCGCGCGGGGGTCGTACGTCCTCGTGGGGCTGGTGATCACGCTGGCCGTGGTCGCGTTCGTCCTAGCGGTGTCGACCGGCCGGGTCGACACCGCGATACTGTTCGTCGGCCTGCCCACCCTGCTCGCCCTCGCGGTGGCGATGAGCCCGTCGCGGGGCAGCCCGCACCTCATGACGTTCAAGGGCATCACGATCGCCCTGCTCATGGCTGCGGTGTTCCTGCATGAGGGGGCCATCTGCGTGCTGCTCGCCGCCCCGCTCGTCTACGCGGTCGGGCACGCCATCACCGCGATCGTCACCTTCACCCGCCGTCGGTTGCACCTGGCGGTCGTCCCGCTCGCCCTGCTGCTCGGCGCGGAGGGCGTGGTGCCCTCGTGGCGGATGGACCCGCACCACGAGGTCAGCGCCACGCACGTCGTCGCCGCCGCGCCGGGCGACATCGCGGCGCGCGTCGCGGCCGGCCCGCGGCTCGACGCGGCACCCCGGCCGTGGCTGCTCACCGGCATGCCGGTGCCCCGGCACGTCGGGGGCGCCGGCATCGACCCGGGCGACCAGTGGGTGTTCCACTTCCACGGCGACGCCCACGGCCCCGGCGGCGTGCTCGTCACCGAGGTCGCGGAACGCACCCCGGACAGCGTCCGGTTCCGGGTGGTGAGCGACAGCAGCATCACGGCACGCTGGCTGCACTGGCAGGAAGGGACGCTGCGCTGGCACGCCGTCGAGGGCGGCACCGAGGTGACCCTCCGCCTCGCGTTCACCCGCCGGCTGGATCCGTCCTGGTACTTCGGGCCGCTCGACGAGCTGTTCACCGACGCCGCGGCGGGTTACCTGCTCGACGCCCTCGGCCTGCCGGACCGGTCGTGACCGCCCTCACGGTCGCGCGCTACCTCGCGCTGCTGGTGCCCGTCGCCGCCGTGCTCGCGGCCGCGTGGCACACCCGTCCCGATCGGCGCCGACGAGGGGCGGCGCTGATCGGGACGGTCGCGGCGGGCGTCGGCATCCTCGCGCTCAACATGGTCGCCGGCGCGGCGGGCTGGTGGCGCTTCGCCGCAGTGACCGGTTCGGCACTCGGCACGCCCGCCGACCTGTGGCTCGGTTGGGCGCTGCTCTGGGGCGCGCTGCCGGCCCTGGTGCGCGTGCCCGTGCCGCTGACCCTCGCGGCGCTGGGCTTTCTGGACCTGCTGATCATGCCGCGGCTCACAGCGCTGGTCACGCTCGGCGAGCGGTGGCTCGTCGGCGAGGCGATCGGGCTGGCGGCCGTGGCGCTGCCGGCGATCCTGCTGGGCCGTTGGGTCGCCGATGAGCGACGGCTGCCCGCGCGGGCCACGCTCCAGCTGGTCACCTTCGCCGGGCTGACCCTGTGGCTCATTCCCGCCGTGGCGATCGACCTGGGCGACGGCTCGTGGTCGCACCTGGCCGGCCTGCCGCGCTGGGGCGTGTCGCTGGTCGTCCAGGCGGTCGCGCTGGTGGCGCTGCCCGGGGTGCTGGCCGTGCGGGAGTTCGTCGAGCGGGGTGGCGGCACGCCGTACCCGTGGGACCCGCCCCGGACGCTCGTCACCACCGGCCCGTACGCGTACGTGGCCAACCCCATGCAGCTGTCCGGGGTCGGCCTGCTGCTCGTGGCGGCGGCCGTCACCCACAGCGCGACGCTGGTCGCCGCCGCCGCGTCGACCGCGCTGTTCGCGGCGTTCATCGCGGGGCCGCACGAGCACCGCGACCTCACCCGCCGGCACGGGGCGGCCTGGGCGGGGTACCGCGCGCACGTGCGGACCTGGTGGCCGCGCTGGCGCCCGTACGTCGAGGAGCCGGCGCGGCTGCACCTGTCGGTCACGTGCGACATGTGCGACGCCACGGCGGGCGCGGTGGGCGCGCTCGGGCCACGGGGCCTGACGATCCACCCGGCCGAGGAGTACCCGCGCCCGCTGCGCCGGGCCCGCTACGAGGCGCCGGACGGGTACGCCGCGGACGGGGTCGCGGCCGTGGCGCGCGGGCTGGAACACGTCCACCTCGGCTGGGCGGCGGTGGGCTGGGCGCTGCGGGTGCCGGTGCTCGACCGGCTGGCCACGCTGATCGCGGACGGCGTGGGCGCCGGGCCGCGCGACCTGCCGGCTGTGAGAGGGTCTGGCCCATGAGCGACACGCGGCAGAAGCTGATCGACGGCGCGCTGGAGACCGTGCGCAGTCACGGCATCGCGGGCGTGTCCGCGCGCACGGTCGCGGCCGCCGCCGGGGTCAACCAGGCCCTCGTGTTCTACCACTTCGGCAGCATGGACGACCTGCTCAGCGAAGCGTGCCAGGTGGCGACGGCCGCGGCCGTGGACCGCTACCGGACGGCGTTCGCCGCCGTGGGCTCGCTGCGCGAGCTGCTCGACGTGGGCCGCTCCGTGCACGAGCAGGAACGCGCGCAGGGCAACGTCGCCGTCCTCGCCCAACTGCTCGCGGGCGCGCAGACGGACGAGAAACTCGCCACCGCCACCGGTCGCGCGCTGTCGCTGTGGGTGGCCGAGGTGGAGGCCGTGCTGCGCCGCCTGCTCAAGGACTCGGCGCTGGCCGACGTCGCCGACCCCGGGGGTCTGGCCCACGCCGTGTCAGCCGCGTTCGTGGGGCTGGAACTCTTCGAGGGCGTCGATCCGGCGGGCGCGGCCGCGGCGCTCACCGCGCTGGAGCGGCTCGGCGTCGTCATGGAGGCCGTGGACGATCTCGGCCCGGTAGCGCGACGGGCGGTGCGCGCTCGCCTGCGCCGCCGCCGCTGAGCGCGCGGGTCGCGCCCGGTCCCATGTCGTGGCGGCCCGCGCCGCTACACTCGACCGCATCCACCCACTGGGCGCGCGAGTGCTCCCCCACCCGCGCGCCCGGTGTTCGGCACCTGACCGGGTGATTCAGCAGCCGTCCGAGACATAGAGTCACCGGCATGCTCACGCAGTGCGCTGTCGCTGACCCCCCGACCGACGTGCCGCCCCCGCGCCGCCGCTGGTCGCGCGTCCTCACCGGGTTCGTGTGGGTCTGCGTCGCGCCGGTGGCGGTGTGGGCGCTCGTGCGCACGGCCGGCTGGGAGTACGGCACCCTCGCGGTCAAGCTGGTCGCCTTCACGCCCTATGTCGCGGCGGGCGCCGTGCTGGTCGCACTGATCGCGCTCGGCACCCGCCGGTGGTGGGCCGCCGGTACGGCCGTTGTCGCCGTGGTCGCGCTCGCGTGCGGCGTACTCCCCCGGTTCTTCGCCGACGCGGACGCCGCGCGGCCCGCGGCGCCCGGCCCTGACGTGGTCTTCATGTCGGTGAACGTGTTGGCCGGCAGGGCCGACATGGCGCAGCTCGTCGGTCTCGTGCGGGAGCGGCGGGTCGACGTTCTGGCGATCCAGGAGTTCACGCCAGGCACGCAGCGACGCCTGGCCGGGGCAGGGCTCGAGGAGCTGTTGCCGCACAAGCACACGACCGGCGCGGCAGGGGTGAGCGGCTCGGGGCTGTACTCGCGGTATCCGCTGAGCGGCCTCGGCGTGCGGATGAACCCGGGCGGGTTCCGGCAGGTGTACGCGACCGTGGCGGTGCCGGGCGCCCGACCCGTGTACGTGGAGTCGGTGCACCCCGTCCCCCCGCACCTCACCGACAGCGCGGACGGGTTGTTGAACGGCCTCGCCGGGCAGCCGGCGGCCACGCCGGACGGCCCGGTGCGCGTACTCATCGGCGACTTCAACTCGACGCTCGACCACGCGGCGTTGCGGCGGCTGCTGGGCAGGGGCTACCGGGACGCGGCCGCCACAGTGGGCGAAGGGCTGACCCCGACGTGGCCGTACTACGGCCGCCGGGTGCCGGTCACGCCCAAGGTGACCATTGACCACGTGCTCGCCGACGAGCGCATCGGGGTGCGCGACTTCGCCGCGGTCACCGTGCGGCGCACCGACCACCGCGCGCTGTTCGCGACGCTCGTGCTGCCCGGGCCCTGACCGGGCCCTGGCAACACAGGTCAGCCGACGGGCTGGGCCGGTGCCAGGGCCGCGCCGTAGGTCAGCGCGTCCACCAGGGCATGCCAGCTCGCCTCGACGACGTTCTCGTGGACACCCACGGTCGTCCAGTCACGGCCGTCGGAGTCCACCGTCTCCACGAGGACGCGGGTGACCGCGCCGGTCCCGTGCGAGCCCTCCAGGATGCGCACCTTGTAGTCGGACAGCTCGAAGCCGGCGATGCGCGGGTAGTGCCGCGACAGCGCCTGGCGCAGCGCCATGTCCAGGGCGTTGACCGGGCCGTTGCCCTCGGCGGTCGCGATCACGCGCTCGCCCCGCACGCGGACCTTCACGGTGGCCTCGGAGACGACCGCGCCGTCCTCCCGGTGCTCCACGATCACCCGGTACGACTCGAGCGAGAACGGCACCGGGGTCTCCCCCAGCTCGGCGCGCACGAGCAGCTCGAACGACGCGTCTGCGGCCTCGAACGACCAGCCCTCCGCCTCCAGCTGCTTGACCCTGTTGGTCACCCGGGCGGCCGTCTCCGGGTGGCCGGCCAGGTCCACGCCGAGCTCGCGGGACTTGAGCTCGATGCTGGCCCGGCCGGCCATCTCCGTCACGAGGATCTTCATGTCGTTGCCCACGACCGACGGGTCGATGTGGTTGTAGAGCACGGGATCCACTTTGATCGCGCTCGCGTGCAGACCCGCCTTGTGGGCGAAGGCCGCGGCCCCGACGTAGGCCTGGTGGGTGTCGGGGGCGAGATTGGCGATCTCGGCGATGGCGTGGGAGACCCGCACCATCTTCTCCAGGCCGCCCTCCGGTAGGACCGGCAGCCCGAGCTTGAGTTGAAGGTTGGCCACGGTGGCGAACAGGTCGGCGTTGCCGGGCCGCTCGCCGTAGCCGTTGGCGGTGCACTGGAAGTGGCGCACGCCCGCCTCGACGGCCGCGATGGTGTTGGCCACCGCGCACGAGGTGTCGTTCTGGCAGTGGATGCCGAGCCTCCGCACGGCCTCCTCCGGGGTGGTGCCGAGCAGCGTCGCGAGGCGCTGCGCCACGTCGCCGACCGCGCGGGTCACCATGGACGGCAGCATGCCGCCGTTGGTGTCGCACATGACCGCGACCTCGGCGCCCGCCTCCAGCGCGGTCGCGGCGACCGACGCCGTGTACGCCGCGTCGAAGCGGAACCCGTCGAAGAAGTGCTCGCAGTCGAGGAAGACCCGCCGCCCCTCGGCGACGAAGAAGGCGACCGTGTCGCGCACCATGGCGAGGTTCTCGTCCAGGGTCGTCCGCAGCGCCCGCTCGACGTGGCGCACGTCCGACTTGGCGACCAGGCAGACGGCCGGGGTCTGCGCGTCGAGCAGGGCGCGGACCTGGGCGTCCTCCTTGACTCCGACGCCGGCCTTGCGGGTGGACCCGAACGCGACCAGCTGTGCGTTGCGCAGGGACAGCTCGGTGCGCGCGCGGGCGAAGAACTCCGTGTCCTTGGGCATCGCACCGGGCCAGCCGCCCTCGATGAACGTGACGCCGAGCTCGTCGAGCAGGCGCGCAACGGCGAGCTTGTCGACGACCGAGTACGAGATGCCCTCGCGCTGTGCCCCGTCGCGAAGGCTGGTGTCGAAGACCTGGTACGTCATGGAAAGCGATCCTTTCGGTGGCGTGTCGAGCTCACCCGGCTCACAAAAAAGACCTCTCGCGGATGCGAGAGGTCTGCGCGCGCAGGTGGGGCAAGCTGCGCGCGCTATTCGATAATGAGCTGGCTTACGGGTCGTGCCACGTCGATCACCCTTACATATCGATGCGGCTACGCAAAGCAGCGTTCCGCATGTCGGGACAAAAAACTGCGTGCCGGGGCAGGATTGCGACGGGCGTGAGCCGGGTAGGCCTCTATTCGACCGATGACGCAACGATGCGAAAGGGAGGTGCCTTCGTGTACCCGACTCAGCAGCCGGAGCGGCGCGACGAGCAGAACGCCGAGACCTGGCCGACGCCGAACCCGACGTCGGACAACGTCTTCCGGACCCCCGAGCCGCGCGCCGAGCGCGGCGTGGAGTTCACCGATGACCCGTACGCCGCGCCCGTGACGGGCATGGACGCTACGCGGTCGTTCGACCCGTGGAACTTCCGCCCGGACAGCGGCCTGCCCAGCGCCCAGGACATCATCGGCTACCACGTGGAAGCCACCGACGGTCGGTGCGGCAAGGTGGAGGAGGTGCACGGCGCTGCCAACGGCAGCTTCCTGGTGGTCGACACCGGGCCGTGGATCTTCGGCCACAAGGCCATGCTGCCCGCCGGCGTGGTGACCAACGTGGATCACGTGGACCGCAACGTCTACGTCGACCGCACCAAGGACGAGATCAAGAACTCGCCCGAGGTGGATGCCGGCATGTACACCGATGCCACGCACCGGGAGAAGGTGGAGAGCTACTACGCCACCTACTACGGGTTCCCGCCCGGCGGTGCGGCCCGGTAACGGACCGTAACCGTACCCGTGGTCAGGTGGGGTCGCCGCGGCGCGCGAGCGTCGCGGCGACCTCGCATGTCCGTACCCTGAAGGGAACGGAGAAAGGGGCCAGATGAGTACCGGCGTCATCGTGGTGGTGATGGGCGTCTCCGGCAGCGGCAAGACGACCATCGGTGAGTGCCTCGCCGCGGCCTGTGGGGTGGAGTTCGGCGACGCCGACCGGCTGCACCCGCCGGCCAACGTGGCCAAGATGGTCGCCGGCCACCCGCTCACCGACGCCGACCGCTGGCCCTGGCTGCACACCGTGCTGGCCTGGATGAACGACCACGCCGACGGGGTACCGGTCACCGACCTGGGCAAGGAACTGGACGTCGTGGCCGTGGTGGGCTGTTCGGCCCTTAAGCGCATCTACCGGGACGTACTACGCGAGGCCGAGTGCCCGGTGCGCTTCGCCTACCTGCGGGGCACCCGCGCGGTGTTGACCGAGCGCCTGCGCCACCGTCAGGGCCACTTCTTCCCCGAGCAGTTGCTCTACGCCCAACTGGCCGACCTGGAGGAGCCCGGCCCGGGTGAGGACGCCGTCGTCGCGTCGATCGGACCGCCGCCCGACGAGGTCCTACGGCAGGTGATCAACGGCCTGCGGGGCGGCGCGACGGCCTGAGCCCTCGCGCCGCCGCGGTCGTTCAGATGATGCGCTGGACCCAGCCGTACGGGTCCTCGGCGTTGCCACGCTGGATGTTGACCAGCCGCTCGCGCAGTGCCATGGTGACCGGCCCGGGCTCGCCGCCACCGATCGAGAACTCGTAGTCGCGCGACTTCACCGCGCCGACCGGCGTGATCACCGCCGCGGTGCCGCACGCGAAGGTCTCCCGGATGCGACCGCTCCGGGCGCCCTCGCGCCACTCGTCGACGCTCACCGGACGCTCCTGTACCGCCCGGCCCTCGTCGCGGGCCAGCGTGAGCACCGAGTCGCGCGTGATGCCCGGCAGGATGGTGCCGGTCAGCGGCGGCGTGACGAGCGTGCCGTCGTCGAGCACGAAGACGATGTTCATGCCGCCGAGCTCATCGATGTACTTCTGCTCCCGGGTGTCGAGGAAGACCACCTGGTCGCAGCCCTGCTCGATCGCCTCGGCCTGGGCCACCAGGCTGGCGGCGTAGTTGCCGCCGCACTTGGCCGCCCCGGTGCCGCCGGGGGCCGCCCGCGTGTACTCCGTCGAGACCCACATCGTGGCGGGCTTGACCCCACCCGCGAAGTAGGAGCCCACGGGCGAGGCGATCAGGCAGTACAGGTATTCCAGGGCGGGGCGCACGCCGAGGAACACCTCGCTGGCGAACATGAACGGCCGCAGGTACAGGCTGCCCTCAGGGTCCGTGGGCACCCAGTCGCGGTCGACCTGCACCAGCTCACGGATGGAACCGAGGAACAGGTCGTCGGAGAGGTGCGGCATCGCCATCCGGGTCGCGGACTCGCGGAACCGGCGCGCGTTCGCGTCGGCCCGGAAGGTCGTCACGCCGCCGTCGGCCGACCGGTACGCCTTGAGACCCTCGAAGATCTCCTGGGCGTAGTGCAGCACCGCGGCCGCAGGGTCCAGCGCGATCGGCGCCCTGGGCTCCACGCGTGCGTCGTACCAGCCCTTGCTGTCGGCGTACCGGATAGTCACCATGTGGTCGGTGAAGATCCGACCGAAGCCCGGGTTGGCCATGAGCGCGGCGCGCTCGACGGCCGGTACCGGCTGCGACGCCGGACGAATCTCGAAATCGAGGTTGTCACCACCAGCCATCGCTTGCCTCCAAGAGGATGTGTGTGGGGAATACCCGTGCCTGCAACCTACCCGAACGACCGTTCAGCGGACAGGGCGACGCCCTCGCTGATCAAAGCGATCGTTCAGGGTGATGCGGCACGGTAGTGCCGTGAAAAGGGAGCCGCCCTGGTGATGGGGGCGGTGATCAGTTGGAGGCGTGCGCCGCGAGGCGGTCGCCGACCTCCTCGGTGCGCAGCGGCTGCCCCGGAGTACGGGAGGACAGCTCCGCCGCGACCGCCTGCTCGACCCGGCGGGCCTGCTCGGGGTGGCCGAGGTGGTCCAGCAGGAGCGCGACCGACAGGACGGTCGCTACCGGGTCCGCTACGCCCTGGCCCGCGATGTCCGGGGCCGAGCCGTGTACGGGTTCGAACATCGACGGGAACTCGCGCTCCGGGTTGATGCACCCGCTCGCCGCGAGCCCGATGCCGCCGGTCACGGCGGCCGCGATGTCGGTGAGGATGTCGCCGAACAGGTTGTCGGTGACGATGACGTCGTAACGCTGCGGCTGCGTCACCATGAACATGGCCGCCGCGTCGACGTGCTGGTAGTCGGTCTCGATGTCCGGGAACTCCCGGGCCACCTCGGCGAACGTGCGGGCCCACAGGCCGCCCGCGTGGGTGAGCACGTTGGTCTTGTGGACCATCGTGACCTTGCGCCGCTCGCGCTTGCCCGCGCGGGAGAAGGCGTCGCGGATGACGCGCTCGACGCCGTGGCGGGTGTTGAGGCTCTCCTCGGTGGCGACCTCGGCGGGCGTGTTGGTGTGCATCGTGCCGCCGGCGCCCGCGTAGAGGCCCTCGGTGCCCTCACGCACCACGACGAAATCGATCTCGCCGGGCTTGACGTTGCCGAGCGGGCCCGCCGTGCCGGGCCACAGCCGCGACGGGCGCAGGTTCACGTACTGCTGGAAGGCGAAGCGCAGCTTCAGCAGCAGGCCGCGCTCCAGCACGCCCGGCGGCACGGTCGGGTCACCGACGGCGCCGAGCAGGATCGCGTCGTAGCCGGTCCACTCCTGCAGGACGGATTCGGGCAGCACCTCGCCGGTGCGGTGGTACCGCGCCGCGCCGAGATCGTATTCGGTAGCTTCGACCCCGGGCAGCACCGCGTCGAGCACCTTGCGCCCCTGCGCCACCACCTCCGCGCCGATCCCGTCACCGGGCACCAGCGCGATCTTCGCCACCGTCACGTCACTGTCCTCCTCGACCTACGTTCTACCGAACGTTAAGGGGCCATCCTACGTCGCGGTACACGGATCCCATCATCCGGGCTGCCCGCGTGGACGGCGGCGGGCGACGCTGCGGCCCTTCTGCCGCCAAAGTCACGACAATGGCGACTGGGCGCGGCGACCACGCGGGCCAAAGTCACGCCTATGGCGAGGGCAGACCCCGACCACCCCACCAAAGTCACACCTATGGCGGGCGCCGGCAGCCACTACCCCACCAAAGTCACGCCTATGGCGAACGCACACCCCGACCACCCCACCAAAGTCACACCTATGGCGGACGCCGGCAGCCACTACCCCACCAAAGTCACGCCTATGGCGAACGCACACCCCGACCACCCCACCAAAGTCACGCCTATGGCGGGCGCCGGCGGCAACTACCTCACCAAAGGCACGACTTTGGCGTCAGCCCGCGCGGCTAACCCCACCAAAGTCGCGACAATGGCCGGCACGCGTGGCGACCACCCCGCCAAAGTCACGACTTTGGCGAAGGGCCGCGCCGCACCAGGACCCCCGCCGCGCCAGGACCCGCCCCCGTGTCGCGCTGGCCCGGGCGTGATGTGTCCGGCCGTTACAGGGTGCGGAGGTGGAAGCCGCCGTCCACGTCGATGACCTGCCCCGTGCTGAACGGCAGCAGGCCGCTGGCCACCGCGACCACCGCCGCGCCCACATCCGCTGGCTGTCCCCAGCGCCGGATGGGCGTGATGCCCTCCTCGTGGATGAGCCGGTCGTACTTCTCGGTGACGGCGCCCGTCATGTCGGTCGCCACGATGCCGGGCCGGATCTCGTACACGTTGATGCCGTACTCGGCGAGGCGGGCGGCGTACAGGGTAGTCATCATGGCGAGGCCGGCCTTGGCGACGCAGTAGTCGCCCCGGTTCACGCTGGCGGTATACGCGCTGATGGACGAGATCGTGACGATGCGCGGCGCGCTCACCACGCCCGTCCCGATCTGTTCGATCATGCGGTTGGCGACGAGTTGGGTCAGGAAGTACGGGCCCTTGAGATTGATGGCGATGAGCCGGTCGAACGACTCCTCCCCGGCCTCCAGCAGGTCGGCGCGGACGTCGGGCGCCACGCCCGCGTTGTTCACGAGCAGGTCCAGCCGGCCGAAGGCCGCGTAGGTCTCCTCGACGAGCCGCTCGCGGTCCGCGGCGGACGAGACGTCGGCCCGCACCGGCACGGCCCGCCCGCCGGCCGCCTCGACGGCCGCCTGGACCTCCTTGGCGGCGTCCGCGTTGGCGGCGTAGTTGATCACAAGGTCGTGCCCGGCGTCGGCCAACGCGACGGCGATCCCGCGGCCGATGCCCCGGGACGCGCCGGTCACCAGCGCCACCGGCCTCATGCGGTCACCTCCGCCGCGCTCCGGCGCCGCCACGAGCGACCAGTGAGCTGGTGACGCTCGCTCATGCCCGCACCTCCGCCGGGCCGAAGAACGTGTAGTACTGGCCGTCCTTGGCTACCCGGCCGAGGTAGAGGGCCAGCTCGCGGGCGTGGTAGTCGCCCCACATGCTCGACTCGCCGTTGGGCACGGACTGCCCGTCGTGGACCTGGTCCCAGCCGTTGGGGCGGTGGTAGACGGAGTGCAGCAGCAGGCCCTGGTGCGCGGGGTCGGTGCTCAGGTACGGCTCGGCGAACAGGGTGTCGGAGACGGTCAGCCCGGCCTGCCAGTACCGCCGGCCGGCCTCGGCGTCGCCGTGCTCGCTCAGGTAGCGCCCGAGCCGCAGCAGGCCCTGCGCGCCGATGGCCGCGGCCGACGAGTCGACCGGCTCGTGCGCGTTGTACGGGTCGGCGGGCCGGTCGAGGTAGTCACCGAGGTGGACGAGCCCAGGAGCGCCCGTGTCCCAGTACGGGACGCCGTCCACGGGCGTGTGCTCGAGGTAGAAGTCGCAGGTGGCCCGGGCGGCGCGCACGAACAGGGCGGTCACCTCGTCGCGGCCGCCGTAAGGCTCCAGTTCTGCGTCGTCGAGGATGTCGAGGAACTCCAGCTGCTCCGGGTAGCCGAGCATGGCCCACGCGAGGCCGCGCGTCCACGTGGTGAACGGCGAGTAGCCCTGCTGGGTACTCGGCGCGCGGAAGTTGCCGTCGTTGACGTTGAACAGCGCCTCGTGCACGGTCCGCCCGCGGATGTCGTAGCTGTCGCGGCCCTCGCCGTAGTAGATGTTCCACGTCGCGGTGGAGCGGGCGTGCTCGATGAGGCGGCCCAGCAGCGAGATCCGCTCGTCCTGCTCCCCCATGAGGACGTGCCCGAGCAGGTGCGACACGGCCAGCGCCCGGCAGGAGCGGATCGTGTCGACGAACAGCGACTGCGGCCCGTTGAACGAGTAGATGTAGCCGTGGCCGGCGGCCGTGGCGCGCCACCGCGACGCCTGCACGGCACCGGTGATCTTCAGGGCCAGCTCGTAGAAGTCGTGCTCGCGGGGATCGTCAGCCAGCCGGCCCTCACCCATGAGGCGCCACAGGTTGCCGTACGTGCTGACGTTGTTGAAGCCGTGGTCGTGCACGCCGATGTGGCTGACGTGGCTGGCCATCACGCCGACGGTACGGTCGCGGCCCATGGTCAGGAAGTGCTCGTCGTCGGTGGCGTCGAACTGCAGGACGGCCGAGCCGTACTGGAAGCCCTGCGTCCATTCCGTCCAGCCGCGTGCCGTGTAGCGACCGTCGACGGTGAATACCGGAGCGGCCGAGCCCGGCGGGCAGCTCGCGTCGATGGAGTCGATCTTGCTGGCCGACAGCTGCCACAGCTGATCGATCTGGGGCAGCAGGTCGACCGCGGTGAGGTCGTCGTTGATGTGCAGCATCGCGGCGGCGTCTCCCTGGCGCGGCGTCAAGGCAAGCTGGAAAGCGCTTACCTCAGGTATCCCGGTACCCTACCCAACGCCCGGCCGACACGACAGGGCCGGTGGCGATTCCGCGTCCGAAATCGCCACCGGCCCCGGCAGGAAGGGTCAGTCCGTGAGGTCGACCGTCGAGGAGGCCGTCGCGCCGATGGCCGTCGCGGCCTTCTCCAGCGTGTCCGCGTCCACCGGTGAGTCGATCGTGAGGATCATCAGCGCCTCGCCGCCCGCCTCGCGCCGCGCGACCTGCATCGCCGCGATGTTGACGCCCAGCTCGCCCAGGATCGAGCCGACCACGCCGACGATGCCCGGCCGGTCGACGTACCGGAAGAACAGCAGGTGCCCGTCCGCCACGAGGTCGATGTCGTACCCGTCGAGCTCCGTCAGCTTGCGCACCTCGCGGGTGCCCGGCACGTACGTGCCCGAGACCGAGATGAGCCGGCCGTTCGGCTTGGCGCCGCGCACGGTCACCAGGTTGATGTGGTCGGTGGCCTCGGTCGAGGTGGTCAGCTCCAGCTCCACGCCCCGGTCGGCGGCCAGGTGCGGCGCGTTGACGTAGGTGACCTGCTCGGCCACGACCGGCGCGAACAGGCCCTTGGCCGCGGCGAGCTTGAGCACGCTGACGTCGTTGGCGACGACCTCGCCGCGCACCTCGACGGTCACGCTCGCCGCGACGCCGCCGGCCAGGGCGGTGAACACCCGGCCGAGCTTCTCGGCGAGCGGCAGCAGCGGCCGCACGTCCTGGGCCACGATGCCGCCGGTCTGCACGTTCACGGCGTCCGGCACGAACTCGCCGAGCAGCGCGAGCTGCACGCTCTTGGCCACGGCCAGGCCGGCCTTGTCCTGCGCCTCGGCCGTGGAGGCGCCCAGGTGCGGCACGGCGACCACGTTGTCGAACGCGAACAGCGGGGAGTCCGTGCACGGCTCCTTGGCGTACACGTCGAGGCCAACGCCGCCGACCCGGCCCTCGGCCACGGCCTCGGCCAGCGCGGCCTCGTCGATGAGCCCGCCGCGCGCGGCGTTGACGATCCGTACGGTCGGCTTGACGAGCTGCAGCTCCTTGGCGCCGATGAGGCCCACGGTCTCCGGCGTCTTGGGCAGGTGGATGGAGATGAAGTCGCTCTCGCGCAACAGCTCCTCCAGCCCCACGAGCCGGATGCCGAGCTGCGCGGCGCGCGCCGGCTGCACGTACGGGTCGTAGGCGATCAGGCGCGTGCCGAAGGCGGCCATGCGCTGGGCGAACAGCACACCGATGCGGCCCAGGCCCACCACGCCGACCGTCTTGCCCTGGATCTCGACGCCGGTGAACTTGGACCGCTTCCACTCGCCGCGCTTGAGCGACGCGCTGGCGGTGGCGGTGTGCCGGGCCACCGCGAGCAGGAGGGCGATCGCCTGCTCGGCGGCGGAGACGATGTTGGAGGTCGGGGCGTTGACCACCATGACGCCGCGGGCGGTGGCGGCCGGGACGTCGACGTTGTCGAGGCCCACGCCGGCGCGGGCGACGACCTTGAGCCGGCCGCCGGCGGCGATGGCCTCGGCGTCGATCTGCGTGGCGCTGCGCACGATCACGGCGTCGGCGTCGGCGAGCGCGGCCAGCAGGGCGGGCCGGTCGGTGCCGTCGACGTGGCGCACATCGAAGTCGTGCGCCAGCACGTCGAGGGCGGCGGGGGCGAGTTCTTCAGCGATGAGGACGACAGCAGGCATGCTTCCTCGCGGTGACTCAGCGGAACGCGGACGTATGGGTGGACGAACGGATACGCCACGTCGCGTTCCGCATAGGCTGAGGCCGATCGTAAGCGTTGCGCTCCCCGGTTCGGAGTCCCAGCCCACCCCGCGACACGCCCAAAAGCCAGACAAACATCACATAGTACGTGGAGCTCAGTCGTCCTCTGGGTGGTCACGGCCGCTGTCGTCGCGCTTGTCGTCGTCCCTGTCGTCGCCGCCGTGGTCGTCGGGGTCGACCTGCTCGGTGACCGTCGGTACGGCGCCCTCCTGGTCGGGGCACGTGACGGAGACCTCGACGTCGTCGGCGGTGTCGCTCTCGAACGTGACGCTCGCGGTCCGCGCGGGTCCGCGCACCACGTCATCGACGCGGTAGCCGGCGCGCGGGCTCCACTGGCGCAGGATGGCCAGGCCGTCGCGGCACGAGATGCTGAGATAGCCGCCCGTCACCTGCTTCGGGTGGTCGAGGACCGCCCGACTGCTCGGGGCGGCCCCGGCCGGGGCGGACGGGACGGCGCCATGCGGTGTCGCGACGCCCGCGGTACCCAGGGCCTCGGCCACCTCGTTCGAACTGAGGACCGCGTCGCGTGCGCCACCGCCGTTGACCACCGCGACGGCCACGCCTACCGCTACCGCGGCCGTCGCCACCGCCGCCACGCCCAGGGCGATCGCCCGCCCACGGGGTCGCCGCGTGGCGACCATCG
This sequence comes from Luedemannella helvata, assembly GCF_039528415.1. Taxonomy (NCBI): domain Bacteria; kingdom Bacillati; phylum Actinomycetota; class Actinomycetes; order Micromonosporales; family Micromonosporaceae; genus Luedemannella; species Luedemannella helvata. The sequence goes on along the minus strand of NZ_BAAALS010000008.1, from coordinate 187,216 downwards.
CGAACTCGGCCGTGGGTGTCGCGTCATCCGACCGGCGCGTCATCTCTTCGCTCGTCATGTCACCACCCTGCGGCTGAGCACCTTAAGCGCACGCTAAGGCGGCGACAAGCCCACGTTCACGGGGTCGAGCTGCGTCCGGGTGACCGGTAGGTTCGCCGCATGCCGCACGTACTCGTCGTGGAGGACGACCCGAATGTCCGGGCGGCGCTGCTGCGCGCGCTGCGCGACCACGGGTACGCGGCCAGCTCCGCGGCCGACGGGCTGACCGGGCTGCACGGCGCGGTCGCGGACCGACCCGACCTGGTGCTGCTCGACCTTGGCCTGCCGGACCTCGACGGGCTCGAGGTGCTGCGCATGATCCGCGCGGTCAGCGCCGTGCCGGTCGTCGTGGCGACCGCCCGCGACGACGAGGCGCAGATCGTCCGGGCGCTCGACGGTGGGGCCGACGACTACCTGGTCAAGCCGTTCGGCGCGGCCCAGCTGGACGCCCGCATCCGCGCCGTCCTGCGCCGCGCCGCGCCCGACGCCGGGCCGGCCGGCCCCATCACGATCGGCGACCTGGTGGTCGATCCGCCCGGGCGCGGCGCCACGCTGGGCGGCACGGCGCTGGAGCTGTCGGCCCGGGAGTTCGACCTGCTCTGCTACCTCGCCGAGCGGGTAGGCACGGTGGTCAGCAAGCGCGAGCTGCTCACGGAGGTGTGGCGCCAGCCGTACGGCGGATCGGACAAGACCGTGGACGTGCACCTGTCGTGGCTGCGTCGCAAGCTCGGGGAGACGGCCGCGCATCCGACGTACCTGCACACGGTGCGCGGCGTCGGCGTCCGGCTGGACCGGCCCCGATGAACGGGGTCCGGGCACAGGTCAACGCCCTCGTCGCGGCCACGATGGCCGTGGTTCTCGTCGCGTTCCTGGTGCCGCTCGGGCTGATCCTGCGGCGCGAGGCTGAGCAGCGGGCGATCTCGACCGCAACGCTGACCGCGCAGGCCACGGCCGCGCTCGTGGTCGCCTCCGGCCCGGAGGCCAGTGGGCTGCTGAGCGCGGGGCGCGACGCCGACGGCGTGCTCACCTCCGTGTTCCTCCCCGACGGGACCGTGCTGGGCGCGCCGGCGCGGCGTACCCCGTCAGTGGAGCTCGCCGCGCGCGGCCGGGCGTTCGCCGCGGACGCCGGGGACGGGATCGAGGTCCTCGCGCCGGTGCAGGGGCAGGACGGGGTCGCGATCGTCCGCGCGCACGTGACCGAGGCGACCCTGCACCGGGGCGTGGCCCGCACCTGGGCGCTGCTGGGCGTACTCGGGCTGCTGCTGTTCGGGCTCGGCCTGCTGCTGGCCGACCGGCTGGGCCGGCGGCTGGTCGACTCCGTCACGACGCTGGCCGCGACCGCCGGCCGACTCGCCGACGGCGACCTGGCCGCCCGGGCCGGGCTCACCGGGCCACGCGAGCTGCGCCGCGTCGGCGTGGGCCTCAACCGGCTGGCCGACCGCATCGGCGAACTGCTCGACGCGGAACGCCGGGAGGTGGCCGACCTGGCACACCGGCTGCGGACGCCCGCGACGGCCCTGCGGCTGGACGCCGAGTCGCTGCGCGACGCCGACGAGCGGGCCCGCCTGCTGTCCGATGTGGATGTGCTGGGCCGGGAGATGGACGAGGTGATCCGTACGGCGCGCCGCCCGGTGCGGGAGGGCGCGCGACCGCATGCCGACCTCGCGTCCGTGGCCGCGGACCGGGTGGCGTTCTGGTCAGTGCTCGCCGAGGACACCGGGCGGGCGCTGGACTGCGCGCTGCCCGCCGGTCCGGTGCCCGTACGGGTGGCCGCCGAGGACCTCGCCGCCGCGCTGGACGCGTTGCTGGAGAACGTCTTCACCCATACGCCGGACGGCACGCCGCTGCGGGTGACCGTGACAGCGCTGCCGGACGGGGGCGGGCGGATCGTCGTCGAGGACGGCGGCGCGGGCTTCGCCGCCGGCGCGGGCGCGCGGGGCACCGGGCTGGGGTTGGACATCGCGCGACGTACCGCGGCGGCGGCCGGCGGCCACGCCAGGTTCACCCGCTCCCCCCTGGGCGGGGCCCACGTGGCCCTGGACTTCTCCGCTCCCGCCTGAGCCAGGGTGCGGCGGGTAACGTCCCGCCGCACCCTGGCCGCCTAGCGCGCCGGGCAGGTCTTCCACGTGAGGTGGTAGACCGTGCTGAAGGCCGTGTCCGTCGAGTCCATCGTGAGGAAGCTCGCCGTGCCCCGGGGCGAGTTCCCCTGGTACACCCGCAGTTCGGTGTTGATGTTCAGGTTGCGTTGCACGCCGCACGGGCGGTAGACGCGCTCGCTGACGGCGAGCTGGTCGTTGTGCTGCCAGTCGTCGTTCATCGGACCGGCGAACCGCTGGCCCGAGCGTTGCGTCGAGCCCTGGCCCTGGAAGTAGTAGCTCGCCTGGTGCAGGCCGGTCGCACCGCGCTCCAGATGGCCGAAGCCGCGGTAGTCCACGGACGCGACCGCGAACGTCAACCCGTTCGGGACGTGGACGTTCAGGTTCAGCTGGCAGTTGCGACGGAACTCGATCGGTTCGGCACCGGCACCCACCCGGGCGACATAGCGGCTGTAGGTCACCGTCATGGCGGTGTTGTCCGGCGACATCGCGACGGCCGTCGTGCCGAGCGGGCAGCCCGACCCGTTCGCCGTCACCACGTCGATCACGATCCGGTCGGTCGGCGGGTCCGCGGCGGCCGCTGCCGGACAGAGCAGCGCCAGGACCGCGCCGGCCAGCAACGCGGCGCCGCGCCTCACCGGCCGCACCGCTTCCAGGCCAGGTGGTAGACGGTACTGATCGCGCTGTCCGTCGAGTCCATGGTGAGGAAGCTGACCCGGCGCGGGTTCGACGACCCGAGCGAGACCCGTAGCTCGGTGTTGATGTTCAGGTTGCGCTGCACGCCGCACGGCCGGTAGACGCGCTCGGCGATCGCGGCCTGGTCGCGCACATGCCAGTTGCGGTCCATCGGGCCCCGGAACGGCGAGCGCAGCCGCTGGGTGAGCGCCTGGCCCTGGAAGTAGTAGTTCGCCTGGTGCAACCCGGTGGCCCCGCGCTCCAGGTGGCCGAAGCCCCGGTAGTCCACGGAGATGACGGCGAAGGTCAGCCCGTTGGGCACGTGCACGTTCAGGTTGAGCTGGCAGTTGCGGCGGAACGCGACCGGGTCGGCGCCCGCGCCGGTCTGGGCCAGGTACCGGCTGTAGGTGACCGTGAAGGCGGTGTTGTCCGGCGACATCGCCACGGCGGTGCTGCCGATCGGGCAGCCGGAGCCGTTCGCGGTCACCACGTCGATGACGATCCGGTTGGGCGGCGGGGCCGCGTACGCGGACGTGGCGAACAGCATTGACGCGGCCAGCGCGCCACCGATCATGGAGAGCTTGAACATGGCGCTCCCTCGGGTAGGTTTCAGACTTTTTGTCCGAATTCCTCAGATCAACCGAGCGGTTTTCCCCCGAGTTACGCGCCATGCGTGGCGACACGGCTCAGCGGGTGCCCACCCACCCCCGGTAAGCGGGCTGGCCGATGATCAGATCGTTGGCGATCCGGACCGCCTCGGTCCTGTTCCCCGCGCCCACTCTCAGCCACGAGCCGTCCGCCAACTCAACCAGGAGCACACCATCGGACAGCGTGCCCTGCCGGCCGCGCACCGTGATCTGCGTGTCATCCGGGTTTGTGTCCGACGTAGGGAAGAAGCCCGGCGAGTGGAGCCCCACGACCATGAAGTCGTCGTGGAGGCTGACAAGCTGCTGCGACCACTTCGTCGCCGTCACGGACGAGGTCACCCTCCAGCCCGTACGCCCGAACCGCGCGGGCAGCCACCGGAGGCTGAACCCGACCTCCACCCGGGACGTCCGGTCCGGCACCACCGAGCGGGCGACCCGAAGCGCCGCGTCGTAACCGCCGGCGGCGGGCGACACGGTCACCTTGATCAGCAGGTTGTCAACCAACCACGTGACCTCGGCGAGGTCGTCGTCCGGGTCGGTCACGTAGGCGGGATGGTCCCCGACTGTGGTGTTCGGTTCTCCGCCGAGCACGTCGACCGGCGGGCTGACCGGCCCCCGCGTCGCCAACTCGGCGGCCCTCTTGACGTCGACCCCCACGAAACGACTCTCCCGCAACGTCTCGTCCTTGAAGGTCTCCGCCCACCTGCGGTAGATGTCGTCGGCCCATATCCGGGACTGACCCGGCTCGTCGCCCTTGTGCCCCACCCGCGACACCTCCGTGACGCCGTCGGGCAGCCACGTCGGCCGAAACAGCATCGGCGCCCATGTGTTGCCCGGGCGCGGCGACGGATCGGGTCCCGCGCTGGCGGGTGCCGGGCCGGGGCCGGGACCGGCCTGATCCGGGCGCAGCACGATGAACGCCGGTACGCCGACCGCCGCCGCACCGCCCAGGGTGAGCAACGCGCGGCGCTGCCGGTGGGCCCGGATGCGCGCCGACAGGTTCGCAACGACCCGGTCGGGCGGGGGCGCCTGAGTCGCGATGCGCTCCAGCGCCGCGAGGATCGCGTCGTGCTCGTTCATCAGGACCTCCCGTGCACGGTCGAAGGGGACAGGGCGGCCCGCAGCGTGGCGAGCGCGCGCGAGGCGTGCGCCCGGACGGTGCCCTCCCGGCAGCCCAGGTACTCGGCGATCTCGGCGTCCGTCCGGCCGTCGTAGTAGCGCAACGCCACGACGGCGCGCTGCTTGGGCGGCAGGGCGGCGATGCGGCGGGCCAGGTCGTCGCGTTCCCCGTAGGCGCCCGCATGGTCCAGCAGGCGAGGGGACGCCGCATCCAACGAGTCGTGGGCCAACAGCACGGTCCGGCGGGTGCGGCGCCGGCTGCGCAGGCACTCGTTGACCACCATGCGCTTGAGGTACGCCTCAGGTTGCTCCATGGCGGCGATGCGCGACCAGCGGCCATGCGCCCGCACCAGGACGTCCTGGACGACGTCCTCGGCTAAATGCGGATCGCACGCCACCACCGTGGCGAACCGCAGCAGCGCGGACACCCGCGTAGCCAGGTACTCGTCGAATGTCATCCGGCCCCTCCCGCCCGTTACCGCTACAACCCGCGGCGGTGCGGATCTGTTGAGTCGGATGCGCAAGATTTTCCGCAGACAGCAGCGAACCGGGCCGGCCGCCCCAAAGGCGACCGGCCCGGTCCGTGGAACGTGAGGTCAGGCCGTCTCGGTGATGGGGCGGTCGACCCAGCTCATCATGGCGCGCAGCTTCTTGCCGGTCTCCTCGATCGGGTGCGCGGCACCCTCCTCGCGGAACTTGGTGAAGTTCGGCCGGCCGTTGTCGTCCTCGGCGATCAGCTCGCGGGCGAAGTCGCCGTTCTGGATCTCGGCGAGGATCTTGCGCATCTCCTCCTTGACGGCGGGGTTGATGACGCGCGGGCCACGGGTGTAGTCGCCGTACTCAGCGGTGTCGGAGACGCTGTAGCGCATGCGGGCGATGCCGCCCTCGTACATCAGGTCCACGATGAGCTTGAGCTCGTGCAGGCACTCGAAGTAGGCCACCTCGGGGGCGTAGCCGGCCTCGGTGAGCACCTCGAAGCCGGTCTGCACCAGCGCGGACGCGCCACCGCACAGAACGGCCTGCTCGCCGAAGAGGTCGGTCTCCGTCTCCTCCTTGAACGTGGTCTTGATGACGCCGGCGCGGGTGCCGCCGATGCCCTTCGCGTACGACAGGGCGAGCGCCTGGGCGTTGCCCGTGGCGTCCTGCTCGACCGCGATGAGGGCGGGCACGCCCTTGCCGTCCACGAACTGGCGGCGGACCAGGTGGCCCGGACCCTTGGGGGCGACCATGCAGACGTCCACATCGGCCGGCGGCTCGATCAGCCCGTACCGGATGTTGAGGCCGTGACCGAAGAAGAGCGCCTTGCCCGCGGTGAGGTTGGGCGCGATCTCCTCGGCGTACAGGCGGCGCTGCACGGTGTCCGGGGCGAGGATCATGATGACGTCCGCCCAGGCGGCGACCTCGGCCGGCGTGCCGACCTCCAGACCCTGCTCGGCGACCTTCGGGCGGCTCTTCGAGCCCTCGGGCAGGCCGATGCGCACGTCGACGCCGGAGTCGCGCAGGCTCAGCGAGTGCGCGTGGCCCTGGCTGCCGTACCCGATGACCGCGACCTTACGGCCCTGGATCACCGACAGGTCGGCGTCGTCGTCGTAGAACATTTCCACAGCCATTCGCTGGGTTTCCTTTCGCTTACTCCGCTTGCTCACACTGTCTTGCAGGGCCGGGGACGGCCGATGGGCGGCTCTGCCCGGGTCCAGTTGTCAGGACGCCGCGCGCAGCACGGGCGCGGTGATCGACCGGGCGCCGCGGCCGATCGCGACGAGGCCCGACTGCACCATCTCCTTGATGCCGTAGGGCTCCAGGTCGCGCAGGAGGGCGTCGAGCTTCTCCGGGGTGCCGGTCGCCTCGATGATGAGGGCGTCCGGGGATACGTCGACGACCCGCGCCCGGAAGAGGCCGACCGTCTCCAGCACCTGGGACCGGATCGCCCGGTCGGCGCGGACCTTGACGAGGAGCAGCTCGCGCTGCACCGCGGCGGCCGGCTCCAACTCAACGATCTTGAGGACGTTCACCAGCTTGTTGAGCTGCTTGGTGACCTGCTCGAGCGGCGACTCCTCGGCGTTGACCACGATGGTGATGCGCGAGACCTCGGGGTGCTCGGTCTCGCCGACCGCCAGCGAGTCGATGTTGAAACCGCGGCGGGAGAAGAGACCGGCGACTCTCGCCAGTACTCCCGGCTTGTTCTCCACGAGAACGGACAGGGTGTGCTTGGTCATCTCGTTCCCTACAGCTCGTCGTCGTCGAAGGCCGGGCGCAGGTCCCGGGCGAACAGGATCTCGTTGTTGCTGGTGCCGGCGGGCACCATCGGCCACACCATGGCGTCCTTGCCGACGACGAAGTCGATCACCACGGGAGCGTCGTTGATCGACATCGCGGCCTCGATGGTCTTGTCCACGTCGCCGGCGGTCTCGCAGCGCAGGCCGATGCAGCCCAGCGCCTCGGCGAGCTTCACGAAGTCCGGGATGCGGTGCTTGTGGGTGCCCAGGTCGGTGTTGGAGTAGCGCTCGTTGTAGAACAGCGTCTGCCACTGCCGCACCATGCCGAGGTTGCCGTTGTTGATCAGAGCGACCTTGATCGGGATACGCTCCAGGGCGCAGGTGGCCAACTCCTGGTTGGTCATCTGGAAGCAGCCGTCGCCGTCGATCGCCCACACGGTGGTGTCCGGCATGCCCACCTTGGCGCCCATCGCGGCCGGCACGGCATAGCCCATCGTGCCGGCGCCGCCGGAGTTGAGCCAGGTGTACGGCTTCTCGTAGGAGACGAACTGCGCGGCCCACATCTGGTGCTGGCCGACGCCCGCCGCGTAGATCGCCTCCGGCCCCACGATCTCGCCCAGCCGCTTGATCACGTACTGCGGGGCCAGCGTGCCGTCCGGCGGCTCCTCCCAGCCCAGCGGGTAGCGGGAGCGCACCTCGCGCAGCTGCCGCATCCACGGGGTGATGTCGGCCCGCTGGCCGGCCTTGTACTCGGCCTCCAGCGCGCCGATCAGCTCGTCGATGACGTAACGGGCGTCACCCACGATCGGCACGTCCGCCGTGCGGTTCTTGCCGATCTCGGCCGGGTCGATGTCGGCGTGGATGACCGCCGCGCCGGGCGCGAAGCTGTCCAGCTTGCCCGTCACCCGGTCGTCGAAGCGGGCGCCCAGCGCGATGAGCAGGTCGGCCTTCTGCAGGGAGTACACGGCGGCGACCGTGCCGTGCATGCCCGGCATGCCCATGTGCTGCTCGTGGCTGTCCGGGAACGCGCCGCGGGCCATGAGCGTGGTGACCACCGGCATGCCGGTGAGCTCGGCCAGCTTCTTCAGCGAGGCCGAGGCGTGGGCCTTGAGCACGCCGCCGCCGACGTACAGCACGGGCCGGCGGGCCGTCGCCATGAGCCGGGCGGCCTCGCGGATCTGCTTGCCGTGCGGCTGCAGGGTGGGCCGGTAGCCGGGCAGCTCCAGCGACGGCGGCCAACTGAACGTGGTCTGCGCCTGCAGCACGTCCTTGGGCAGGTCGACCAGGACCGGGCCGGGCCGGCCGCTGCCCGCCAGGTGGAACGCCTCGGCCAGCACGCGCGGGATGTCCTCGGCCCGCTGCACCAGGTAGTTGTGCTTGGTGATCGGCAGCGTGATGCCGTGGATGTCCGCCTCCTGGAAGGCATCCGTGCCGATCGCGGCCCGCGGGACCTGGCCGGTGATCGCCACCATCGGCACCGAGTCCATGTAGGCGTCGGCGATGGGTGTCACCAGGTTGGTAGCGCCAGGGCCGGAGGTCGCGATACAGACACCCACCTTGCCGGTGGCCTGCGCGTACCCGGTGGCCGCGTGGCCGGCGCCCTGTTCGTGGCGCACCAGGATGTGACGCACGCGGGAGTCGAAGAGCGGGTCGTACGCGGGCAGGATCGCGCCACCGGGGATGCCGAAGGCGACGTCGACGCCGAGCGACTCGAGCGACCGGACGAACGACTGCGCGCCGGTAAGGGTCTCCACGGCCGGGACGGCCGGCTGCTGGGGACGTACTCCCGCCGCGACAGTGAGCGGCGACGGCGCGCCGGTCGGCGGGGTCGGCGTTGCGCCGGCGCCCGGTCGGGACTTGGCTGTTTCGCTGGGTGACTTCATCGCGTCCATGCCTTCGCGTCAGTGGCTGTCCGGATCCAACAAAAAAGCCCCCGTGCCGTGGCACGCGGGCTAGCGCATCGACTGGGGAGTCGACGCGCTATCGGAGAAGTACTCGGACGAACCGGGTGTGCGACATGCAGACAGATTGCCTCATCTCATGCCGCGCGTCAACTCGTCTCACATCGTGGTCAACGATCATGCGTCACTGGGATCTACCAGGCGCGGAGCGTTGTCGTTCGCGAGGAGCGCCTCGACGTGTTCGGCGGGCATCGCCCGCCCGAAAAGGTACCCCTGGCCGAGGTGGCAGCCCGCCTGCTCGACGATGGAGCGCTGGTCGTCGTCCTCCACGCCCTCGGCGACCACCTGCAGGCCGAGCCGCTCGCCGAGCTGCACGACGATGTCGACGAGCGGGCCGGCCGTGGTGGGAGTCACTCCCCCGCCGCCCGGGCGCGCGGGCTCGGCCACCAGCTCGCGGTCGATCTTGATGACGTCGACCGGGAGCTTCCACAGCTGGCCCAGCGACGAGTACCCCGACCCGAAGTCGTCCAGCGCCACCCGGACACCCAGCTCGCGCAGCGCGGCCAGCGGCCGGGCGAGTTCCTCGATGTCGTCGGCCACGCTCTGCTCCGTGACCTCGATCACCAACCGGTCGGGCGGCACGTGATGCTCACGCAGCACCTCGGCGACGTGCTCGGCATAGCGCAGCCCACGCAGCTCGCGTACGGACACGTTGACCGCGAGCCACAGGTCGTGACCCTCGGCCAGCCAGAGGGAGAGCTGGTGGCACGCCTCGTGCACGGTCCACCGGCCCAGTTCGCCGATCATGCCGGTCTCCTCGGCCACCGGGATGAACTCGGCCGGCGACACCGGGCCCAGCTCCGCATGGCTCCAGCGCAGCAGCGCCTCCACGCCCACCGGCCGGCCCTCGGGAAGGGCCACCACCGGCTGGTAGCTCAAGCTCAGCTCGCCGCGGGGGATCGCCCGGCGCAGGCCCTGCTCCAGGGTCACGCGGCGGCGGATCCACCCGTCGTACGTGCTGTCGTAGTGCTGCACGCGACCTTTGCCGCCCTGCTTGGCCACCCGCAGGGCCACGTCGGCATGCCGGAACACCGTGAGCGGCTCGCCGCTGGCCAGGCCGATGCTGGCCGTGATGTCGACCGTCACCCCGCCGACGCGGTAGGGCCGGGACAACACGGCCAGCAGCCGGTCGGCCACCGTACGGGCGACCTGCTCGGGCGCCCAGGTGAGCACGGCGAACTCGTCGCCGCCGAGGCGTACGGGCACGTCGCCGGGGCGGATGCTCGCGCGCAGCCGGCGACCCACCTCCAGCAGGACGGCATCGCCCACCTCGTGCCCGTGCAGGTCGTTGATGTTCTTGAACCCGTCCAGGTCGATCGCGAGCACCGCGGCCGCGCCCCGGGTGGGCCGCGGGTGGGCCAGCGTCTCCGTCAGCCGCCGGCGGTTGCCGAGGTTGGTCAGCGGGTCCGTGTAGGCCATCGCGCGGAAGTGCCTCTCGCTGACCTCCAGCTTGTCGGCATGGCCGCTCACGTCCCGCAGCGCGATCGTGAGCCGGGCGAACAGCGCCAGCAGGACGGCGGCGGCGGCGATCGCGCTCACGGACGCGAGCCGTCCGGTCGTGGTCACCTCGAAGCCGCCGCCGACGAACGCCGCGCCCACGCACAGCGTCAGCCACAGGCTGTTCGGCTGCCGTTCCGCCACGGTCGCCACCTCGGCGCCCGAGCGCCCCACGAGAATCGCGGCGATCGCGATGCACAGGCAGCCGGCGCTCAGCGGGATCACCGAGCTGCCGGTCCGCACGGCCTCCGGAAAGCAACACACGAGTACGCCCGCCAGCCCGCCCACCGCGGCCAGCGCGGCGCCGAGCGCGGCCAGCACGGCGAAGCGGCGCGGCGTCACCGCCCGGGCCGCCGTCATGATGGCCAGCCCGGCCACGCACGCCGCGACGGCCGCGGGCAGGGCGATCACCAGGAACCGGGCGGTGAGCCCCGGGGTCAGCGGGTCATCGGCGATCGCGATGAACGTGATCCAGCCGACGAAGAAGATGTTGGAGCCGAGGACGAACCCGTCGAGGCCGTGGCGGATCTTGGCCCGCGCGCCGGCGTCCGGGCCGAGCAGGTCCAGCAGGCCGATCACGAACGGCACGGAGGCCACCGCGCCACCGACTGCGGCGGACCAGGCCACGGGCTGCGCCATGGCCGACACTTGCGCCACCAGTGCGGTCACCGCGAGCGAGACGGCGCTCGCCGCGATCCCGACGCACAGCCACACGTACGCCCGGCGCCAGGCGTCACGCAGGTTACGCAGGGCGAAGAGCACGGCGAGCACGCACAGCACGGCGATGCCGCCACCGGCGAAGGCGGTGATCTCCACAATGGAGCGGAGCCCGGGGGTCAGGGGCACGGCTCACACTCTGCCCTATCCCGCACGTGCGCGGGAGGTCTGGTGCACGTCCGGTAAATACCGGACACCGAGGCACGGATCACACCTCCCTCCCGATGGGTGGGCGGCGCGCGAGCCGGTGACTTGCCGATCGCCGTGGCGGTGCCACACTAGGGCGCATGCCGCAACTGCGCTCCACCACGTCCACCTCGGGTCGCAACATGGCCGGCGCCCGGGCCCTCTGGCGGGCCACCGGGATGACCGACGCCGACTTCGGCAAGCCGATCGTGGCCGTCGCCAACAGCTTCACCCAGTTCGTGCCGGGCCACGTCCACCTGCGCAACCTCGGCGCGCTGGTGAGCGAGGCGATCGAGGAGGCGGGCGGCATCGGCCGCGAGTTCAACACGATCGCGGTGGACGACGGCATCGCCATGGGGCACGGCGGCATGCTCTACTCCCTGCCCTCGCGGGAGCTGATCGCCGACGCGGTGGAATACATGGTGGAGGCGCACTGCGCCGACGCGCTGGTCTGCATCTCCAACTGCGACAAGATCACCCCGGGCATGCTGCTCGCCGCGCTGCGGCTCAACATCCCGACGGTCTTCGTCTCCGGCGGCCCGATGGAGGCCGGCAAGACCGTGTCGGTCGACGGCGTGGTCACCCACAAGCTCGACCTGATCGACGCGATGATCGCCTCGGCGGACGAGAAGGTGTCCGACGCGCAGCTCGACGTGATCGAGCGCTCGGCCTGCCCGACCTGCGGCTCCTGCTCGGGCATGTTCACCGCCAACTCGATGAACTGCCTCACGGAGGCCATCGGGCTGTCACTGCCCGGCAACGGCTCGACCCTGGCCACCCACGCGGCCCGACGCGACCTGTTCACCACCGCCGGCACGCTGATCGTGGACCTGGCCCGGCGCTACTACGCCGGCGACGACCCCTCCGTGCTGCCCCGGGCCATCGCCACCCGCGCCGCCTTCGAGAACGCCGTGGCGCTCGACGTGGCCATGGGCGGCTCGACCAACACCGTGCTGCACCTGCTGGCCGCCGCCCGCGAGGCCGAGCTGGACTTCAGCGTGGCCGACATCGACGCGATCTCGCGCCGGGTGCCGTGCCTGTCCAAGGTCGCGCCGAACACGCAGAAGTACCACATGGAGGACGTGCACCGGGCCGGCGGCATCCCCGCCCTGCTGGGCGAGCTGGACCGCGCCGGCCTGCTGAACCGGGACGTGCACGCCGTGCACGCCCCCGACCTCGACACCTGGCTCGCCGAGTGGGACGTGCGCGGCGGCAAGGCCAGCGAGCGGGCCATCGAGCTGTTCCACGCGGCGCCGGGCGGCGTGCGTACGACCGAGCCCTTCTCGACGGACAACCGGTGGGCGACGCTGGACACCGACGGGGCGGACGGCTGCATCCGCGACGTGGCGCACGCGTACACGGCCGACGGTGGCCTGGCGATCCTGCACGGCAACCTGGCCCCGGACGGCTGCGTGGTGAAGACGGCCGGCGTGCCGGAGGAGAACCTGCGGTTCACCGGGCGGGCGCGGGTCTTCGAGTCGCAGGACGCGGCCGTCGAGGGCATCCTCAACAAGTCCGTCGTGGCCGGCGACGTCGTCGTGATCCGGTACGAGGGCCCCAGGGGTGGCCCGGGCATGCAGGAGATGCTCTACCCGACGTCGTTCCTCAAGGGGCGCGGGCTTGGCCGGGCGTGCGCGCTCATCACGGACGGCCGCTTCTCGGGCGGCACGAGCGGGCTGTCCATCGGGCACATCTCCCCCGAGGCGGCCGGCGGCGGCCTGATCGCCCTGGTCGAGGAGGGCGACGAGATCGCCATCGACATTCCGGAGCGGTCCATCACGCTCAACGTGCCCGACGACGTGCTCGACGCCCGGCGCATCGCGCAGGAGAAGCGCGACCGGCCGTACACGCCGGTGGACCGGGACCGGCCGGTGTCCGCTGCGCTGCGCGCGTACGCCTCGATGGCCACCTCGGCCAGCGACGGCGCCTACCGCCGCGTGCCCGAATAGGCGAGGAGTTATAACTCAAGTTATTATAACTGGAGTTATCATTCCTGCGTGACTCAGAAACCGTCGCGCCTGTTCGCGCGCGACACAGAGTGGGCCGAGCTGGTCGACTTTGTCTCTTCGCCGGCCCATGGGGCGACGCTCGGCCTCGTGTACGGCCGCCGCAGGCAGGGCAAGACGCTGCTGCTTGAGCTGCTGAGCCGCGAGATGGGTGGCTTTCTCTTCGCCGCCACCCAACAGACGGAGACCATGAACCTCGCCGACCTCGGCGCCGCGTACGCGGCCTACCGCGGTCTCGGCGCGCCTGTCGCGTTCGCGGACTGGCGCCAGGCTCTCGCGGAGCTGCTCCGCCTGGGCGAGGAGCGGCAGGTGCCCGTCATCATCGACGAGTTCCCGTATCTGACGGCCGCCACCCCCGCGTTGCCCTCCTACCTGCAGCAGGCCCTCAGCCCGCTGAGCCATGCCAAGGAACACACCCGGACGCGGCTGATTCTGTGCGGCAGCGCCCTGACCACGATGACGCAACTTCTCAGCGGCGGCGCCCCGCTGCGCGGACGTGCCGTCCTGGAGCTGGTGGTGCGGCCGTTCGGTTACCGGCAGGCGGCGGCCTTCTGGGGCCTGGGCGACCAGCCGGAGCTCGCGTTCCGCGTCCATGCGCTCGTCGGCGGGACGCCCGCCTACCTGGAAATGTCCGGTGGCGCTGGGCCTGTCGACCCGCGCTCGTTTGACTCCTGGGTGGTTCGGCGGCTGCTCAACCCGGCGTCCGCGATGTTTCGGGAGGGCGGCCTGCTCCTGCGTGAGGAGCCCACGATCACGGATCCGTCGTCGTACGCGGCGGTGCTGGCGGCGATCAGCGCGGGTCGGACGCGGCGCGGGGAGATCGCGGCGGCGCTCGGCCGACCCGCCACAGCCGTCGCCTACCCGCTCAGCGGGTTGGAGAACATCGGCCTCCTGGAACGCGTCGACGACGCCCTCCGCAGCAAACGGGGCGAGTACCGCGTCAGCGAGCCGATCGTCCGCCTCCATCAGTTGATCATTGCGCGCCATGAGCCAGAACTGATCTCCGGTCGCGGGGAGCAAGTCTGGCGCGAGCAGGCGGACACCGTAGCTTCGAAGATCTACGGCCCGCACTTCGAGGATCTGGCCCGAAGCTGGTGTCGCGACCACGCCGATCGGCAGACCCTGGCCGGCACGCCCAGTTCGGTGCTCCCCGCGACGATCGCGTGCCGGGAGCACCGGCAGGGCCACGAACTGGACGTGGTCGTGGCCGAGAAGACGTCATCCGGCGGCTCGACGATTGTCGCCATCGGGGAGGCCAAGGGCACCACATCCTCGATGGGCGTCCACGAGCTGGCCCGACTGGACCATCTTCGGCAGCTCCTGCCCGCGGATCGGGTGAGCCGACCACCCAAGCTGCTGCTGTTCGCCCGTGCCGGATTCACCTCGGACCTGATGACGGCTGCCCGCCACCGCGACGATGTGGAACTGGTGGACCTCGACCGCCTCTACCGCGGCGCGTAGGCGGTGCGCGGCCAGCCGTCCGGCAGCGCAGGCGCTAAGCTGGGGGCCGACGACGCGACTGGCGCATGAGTTGAGGTGGAATCAACCACCGGGGAGCGACCGTAGATCGGGACACCGCGCGCCTGGGTGACCCGGTCACCGGCTCCTGCCAGGAGGAACGCTCATGCACGTACCACATCTGTCTCATCTGGCCACCGCGGACCCGCAGCTCGCCGGTCTGATCGAGGACGAGGCGACCCGCCAGCACGACAAGCTCCGCATGATCGCCTCGGAGAACTACGTCTCCGCCGCGGTCCTGGAGGCCACCGGCACGGTCCTGACGAACAAGTACTCCGAGGGCTACGCGGGCAAGCGCTACTACGAGGGCCAGCAGTTCGTCGACCCGATCGAGGAGCTGGCCCGCACCCGCGCCGAGGCCCTGTTCGGCGTCGACCACGCCAACGTCCAGCCGTACTCCGGCTCCCCCGCGAACCTGGCCGTGTTCCTGGCGTTCCTGCAGCCCGGCGACACGTTCCTGTCGCTGGAGCTGGCCCACGGCGGTCACCTCACGCACGGCTCGCCGGTATCGGCGACCGGCAAGTGGTTCCGGCCCGTGCACTACGCGGTCGACCGCGCCACCGGCCGCATCGACATGGACCACGTCCGGGAACTCGCGCTCGCCGAGCGGCCCAAGATGATCATCTGTGGTGGTACGGCCATCCCGCGCACGATCGACTTCCCCGCGTTCGCGGCGATCGCCCGCGAGGTCGGCGCGGTGCTGCTGGCCGACATCGCGCACATCGCCGGCCTGATCGCGGGCGGCGCGCACCCGTCGCCGGTCGGCCACGCCGACGTGATCTCGACCACGACGCACAAGACGCTGCGCGGCCCGCGCGGCGCCATGCTGATGAGCACGGCCGAGCACGCCACCGCGATCGACAAGGCCGTCTTCCCCGGCCTGCAGGGCGGCCCGCACAACCACACGACCGCCGGCATCGCGGTCGCGCTGGGCGAGGCCGCGCAGCCGTCGTTCCGCGACTACGCCGCGCAGGTCGTCGCGAACGGCAAGGCGCTCGCCGCCGCCCTGACCGAGCGGGGCTTCAACCTGGTGTCCGGCGGCACGGACAACCACCTGATCCTCATCGACCTGACCGACAAGGGCGTCGAGGGCAAGCCGGCCGCCAAGGCGCTCGACCGGGCCGGCATCGAGCTGAACTTCAACACCGTGCCGTACGACCCGCGCAAGCCGTGGAACCCGTCCGGCATCCGGCTGGGCACCGCGGCGATCACGACCCGCGGCCTCACCGAGGAGCACATGCCCCAGGTCGCCACGTGGTACGACGAGGCGATCACCGCGGTCGTCAAGGACGACGAGGCGACGCTGGACCGGGTCGCCGGCGAGGTGGCCGACCTGCTGGCCGGCTTCCCCATGCCGGGCTACGCGACCGCCTGACAAGCACGCAGGATCAGGGCCGCGCGCCGCCGTGTCACCACGGCCGCGCGCGGCTCTGATCAACTACGATCGGCGAACCACCCACCGTTGAGGAGGGTGTGCGCCGGTATGGCAGGTCGTTCCACAGAGCTGATGAAGTCCGCGCTCCGGCCGGTCGTGGGCGAGCGGGGGTGGCGCGCCCTGCGCCGCGCCAGGCGGCGCCTCGCCGGACCGGCACCCGCCCCGGCCCCCGCTCAGGCCGGCCTCCGTGACGAGCCGCACCCGGACGACTCCCACAAGATGTCGCGCCACCGGTTCCTCACCGAACTGCACGAGAAGCTGAAGCCGCGCACCTACCTGGAGACCGGCGTCTCCACCGGGCTGAGCCTGGCGCTGTCGCGCTGCCGCAGCATCGGCATCGACCCGGCCTTCGCGATCACCAGCGAGATCCGCTGCGACGTGGCGCTGTACCGCGAGGGCAGCGACGACTTCTTCGCCCGGCCCGACCCGACGGCGCATTTCGGCGGCGACCCGATCGACCTGGCCTTCATCGACGGCATGCACCTGTTCGAGTACGCGCTGCGCGACTTCATGAACATCGAGCGGCACGCGGCGGCGCACAGCGTGATCGTCGTCGACGACATGCTGCCGCGCTCGGTGGCCGAGGCGGCCCGCGACCGTGTCACACGGATGTGGACGGGCGATGTCTTCCGGCTCATCCCGGTGCTGGAGAAGTACCGGCCCGACCTGGTCTGCCGGCCGGTCGACACCCGGCCCACGGGCGTGCTGGTCGTTTTCGGCGCCGACCCCACCAGCACCGTCCTGTGGGACCACTACGACGACATCGTTCGGGCGTACGTGCGGCCGGATCCGCAGCCCGTACCGGCCGAGATTCTGCGGCGCTCGCACGCGGTCGAGCCGACGGCGCTCCTCGCCCACGGCGTGTGGGCCGATCTCGTGGCCATGCGCGACGCCGGCGGGCCGGAGCGGGCCGCGCTCGCGGCCGCGACCGCGACGCTCCCCGCCAAGTAACGGTCCCGCCCGCCGCTCGTTGTGCGACTGGACCGACCTATCCGCGTCCAGTCGGGAGGCATGATGGCGGACGTCAGCGTCGTGCTGGCCGTCTACAACACGATGCCGTACCTGAGCCGGTGCCTCGCTTCGCTCGTCTCGCAGACGATCGGCCCCGACCGGTTGCAGATCGTCGCGGTCGACGACGGGTCCACCGACGGCAGCGGCGCGGAGCTCGACCGGTTCGCCGCCGCGTACCCCGGCTCGTTCGAGGTGATCCACCAGGCCAACTCGGGCGGCCCCGCCGCGCCCAGCAATGCCGCCCTCGCCCGGGCGACCGGACGGTACGTGTTCTTCGTGGGGGCGGACGACTGGCTGGAGCCGGACGCGCTCGAAGCCGCCGTCGCCATGGCCGACCGGCACGGCAGCGACGTGGTGGCGATCCGCATGGTCGGCGAGAACGGCCGGTTCGTGCACCAGGGCATCTTCAGGCAGACCACTGTCGACATCGACCTGGCCGGCTCGGACCTGGCCTGGTCGCTGTCGAACGTCAAGCTGTTCCGGCGCGACCTCATCGAACGCCACGCGATCCGGTATCCGGAGGAGCTGTCGGTCTCCAGCGACCAGCCGTTCACCCTCGCGGCTCTCGTGGCCGCCGCCCGCGTGTCGGCACTGGCCGACAAGATCTACTACCACGTCGTACGCCGCGACGACGGCAGCAATATCACCTACAGCGCCCGGTTCGAGGAGCGGCTGCGCTGCACGGACGCCATCATGGCGTGCGCCGAACGGCTCCTCGACCCGGGGCCGGCGCGCGAGAAGGTGCACCAGCGCCACCTCACCTGGGAGGCGGCCAAGCTGCTGGAACCCGGCCTGCTCGACCTTGAACGCGACGACCAGGAATGGATCTTCGCCGGGATCGGGCGCCTGGCGAAGCTGTACCTGACCGACGCCATCCGCGGCCGCATCGACCAGCGCCGGCGGATGCGCCTGTCGCTGGCCCAGGCCGGCGCGCTGGACACCTTGCTCACCACGCTGCGCCAGGACCTCGCGGGCGGGCCGCCGATCGTGGTGACCGGGGGGCGCGCGTACGCGGCGTACGCGGGATTCCGCGACCCCGAGCTGGGGTTGCCCGACGGCTGGTTCGACGTCACGGACCACGCGGCCCGCCTGGTCGCGCAGCGCCTGGTCATCCACTCGGTGAACCTGACGGCACCCGGCGACGGGGAGTGCGCGGTCACGCTCACGGCGAGAGACGCACCGGTCGAGCTACCCCGCCTCTCGGTCACCGCCGACACCGTGACCGCCCGGTTCGAGCCGCCGTCGGCCACCGCGCCGGCCCAGGCCCGCGTCCCTCTCGCGGAGCTGGTCGCGGGCTGCCCGCCCGGCGGGGTCCGCCACCCGCTGCGCCTGCGTCTGGAAGGGCTGAGCGAGCAGGGCGACCTGCCGGTGAAGGTCACCGTCCCGGTGCCGCGCCGCGCGGTTCACCGGCGCGTGGGCCTGCGGCTGTACCGGGCGTCGCTGCGGGTGACGCGTCGTGGACAGGTCTCGGTCGAGATCCGCCCGGTCACCGTGCGCCGCGTGGCGCGCTGGGCCTGGGGCCGCGCGCGGCGCGTCCTGGCCGGGGACTAAGGCATCCGGGTCACCGTCACGGCCCTGCGGGACCGTCACCGAGCGCGTCGACGAGCGCGGTCCGCAGCCTCGGGCGCAACGAGGCGGCGTAGCTCGCCGTGAGGTGGCTCTTGTCCCGGTAGATCAGCACGCCGCCGATGACCGCGGCACACCTGGGCGTGGGGCAGATCGCGTCGTTGAGATCGACGAGCGTGACGCCGCGCATCTCGCGGGCGGCCGCCTCCTGCGCCTCGCCGGTGCCCTTGAGCGCGGCGGAGCGGGGGAACGAGCAGCGGGTCAGCTGCGTGCGATGGGCCGCCGCACAGTCCGGGATGTGCTGCTCGGGGTACGGGGTGTCGCGGAGCACGACGACGCGGACGCCGGCATCGACGAAGGCCTGCCACGTGCGACGCAGCGCGTCGACGATGACGTCGTCGTCCGCGCCGGACGCGGCCCCGTCCGCCCGGCGCACGCGGTACCTCGCGCTGCTGGTGATCAGGACATCCGGCCGGGCCGGACCGAGCAGCAGCCGGCGCAGCTCGCGGTTCCACTCCGCACACGAGGCGACCTGCTGGGCCGACGGCTTGACGATCTCGGCGTCCAGCACGGGACAGGAGGACTTCGTGTACATGTGCGCGCGCCAGCCCAGCTCCTGGGCGATCGGTTCGATCGCCGGCAGCCACTGGGCCACGTGCGAGTCGCCGGCCACAGCCACGGTGACCCGGCCGGCCGGGTCACCGAACTCGCACGTCAGCAGCGTGCCCGTCGTGCCCGCGTGGCAGGACCTCGCGTAGGAGGCGGGCACGTCCCTCGCCGCCGCGACAGGGTCGGGGAAGACCACGGCCACCCGGTCTGTCGGCGCGCCGGCGGGATCGTCACGGGGAAACGGCCGCAGCGCCGCCGCCCCGGGCGTGGCGCCGGGGACAGGGCCTGTGCCGGACGGCACCGTCGTCAGCAGGACCACCGCGACGAGCACGGGTACGCCCGTGCTGAGCGCCCCGAGCCGCAGTGCCCGCGCCGGCACGCGGACCAGGTGCCGGCGGTTGCGCAGCGGATTCTCCACGAAGCGGTACGTCAGTGCCGCGGGCACGACGGACATCGCCACGACGGCCAGGCCGCCGAGCGCGGACAGGTCCCCGAAGCGTGCCCGCGCCGCGACGAGCAGCGGCCAGTGCCACAGGTAGAGCGAGTAGGAGATCAGGCCGAGCGCGCGCAGGACGCCCGTGTCGAGCAGGCGCTCCGGCCCGGCGCGCCCCGCCGCCGGCCCGGCGCCGATGACCATGGCGGCGCCGAGCACCGGCACGGCCGCCGCCCAGCCGGGAAAAGGGGTCTCGTGGTCGAATCCCACGAGGGCGGCGCCGATCGCGGCCAGCCCCGCCCAACCGATCACCGCCGCGAGCCGGCGGGGCAGGCGGGGCAGCCAGGCCACGCCGAGGGCCAGCGCGCCGCCCACCGCCAGCTCCCACAGCCGCGTGGTGGTCACGAAGTACGCCCGCTCGGGCATCGCCGTGGTCAGGTGCGCCGACCACAGCAATGACGGCAGACCGACGGCCGCCAGCGCGGCGACCAGCCACCCGCGGGGTGTTCGCGCCGCCGGCCGGGCGTGGCCGGACCGCAACCCGAGCCACCGGGCCGGCGACCGGCGCCGGCGTGCCGCCAGTACGCCGACGAGCACGAGCAGGACCGGCCAGATCAGGTAGAACTGCTCCTCGACCGCGAGCGACCAGTAGTGCTGCAGGATGCTGGGCGCCTCGTCCTGCGCCAGGTAGTCGCCCGCGTGGTCGGCCAGCCGCCAGTTCACGACGTACGCGGCGGCCGCGATGACGTCGCCCGCCGTGCCGGACCACCGGGTGGCCGGCAGGCACAGCCAGCCCAGGACCAGCGTGGCCAGCAGGACGACGCCCGCGGCGGGCAGCAGCCGTCGCGACCGGCGGGCGTAGAACGCGAGCAGGTCGATCCGGCCGGTGCTGTCCAGTTCGGCGACGAGCAGGCCGGTGATGAGGAACCCGGAGATGACGAAGAAGACGTCAACGCCGACATAGCCGCCGGGGACCAGCGACTCGCCAGCGTGCCACAGCAGCACGGCCGCGACGGCGAGTCCGCGCAGTCCCTCGATGTCGGGGCGGAACCCGCGACTCACCCGGCGGTCTCGAAGAAGGCCGTGACCGTGGAGGTGACCCGGGCCAGCTGCTCCTCCGTCAGCTCGGGGTACAGCGGCAGTGACAGGCACTCGCGGGCCCACGCCTCCGCGGCCGGCAGGGCCCCGGCGGGCACGCCGAGGTGGGCGTACGCGGGTTGGCGGTGGATCGGGACCGGGTAGTGCACGCCCGCGCCGATGCCCCGGCCGCGCAGGTACGCGAGCAGTTCGTCGCGGTGCGCCGTACGCACGACGTAGAGGTGGTGGACGCCGCGCCGGCCGGGCGGCTCGGCGGGCAGCGCCAGGTCGCCCACGCCGGCGAGCAGGCGCGAGTACCGCTGGGCGAGGGAGCGGCGGCGCTCGTTGGCGGCGTCGAGGCCGCCCAGCTTGGCGCGCAGCACGGCCGCCTGCAGCGTGTCGAGCCGGTGCGCGTACCCGACGACGAGGTGCTCGTACTTGGCGACGCGGCCGTGGTCGCGCAGCATCCGCACGGTCTGCGCGAGCCGGTCGTCATCGGTGGTCACGGCCCCCGCGTCGCCGAAGGCGCCCAGGTTCTTGCCGGGATAGAACGAGAAGCAGCCCGCCCTTGCGTACGTCCCGGCCCGGCGGGCGGTGCCGTCCGGCCCCGTGTACTGGGCGCCGTGCGCCTGGGCGGCGTCCTCGACGACGGGTACGCCGGCCGCGTCGGCGATCTCGGCGATCGCCGCCAGGTCGGCCAGCCCGCCGTAGAGGTGTACCGGCACGACCGCCCGCACGCCGTCGATCACGGTCTTCAGGGCTTCGGGGTCCAGGCAGCCCGTGGCCGGGTCCACATCGACGAACCGGGGGGTCGCGCCGAGCCAGGTGATCGGCTCGACCGTGGCGATGAAGGTGTGCGCGGGCACGGCGACCACGTCGCCCGGCCCGATGCCGAGGGCGGCCAGCGCCAGGTGCACGGCGGCCGTGCCCGAGCCGACGCCGATCGCGTGGCGGGCGCCGCAGAACCGGGCGAACTCGGCCTCGAACTGCGCGACCTGCGGGCCGTTGATGAACTGGGCGCTGCCGATCACCTCGGCGATGGCGGCGTCGATATCGACGCGCTGGCGGGCGTACGCGGCGCCCAGGTCAACGAGCGGAATGGACATCGGCATCCTCACGTCGTGGCGGATACGGCAGGTGGTCGAGCCCGGCCGGGCAGCTGAGCTGGTCGACCTCGCCCACCGTTCGGGCGGGTACGCCGACGGCCACGCTGCCGGCCGGCACGTCCCGGGTGACGACCGCGCCCGCGCCGATCAGGGCGCCGGCACCGATGCGTACCCCGGGCAGGACGGTGACGTTGGCGCCCACGCGGGCGTCGCGGCCGACGCGCACGCCCGCGAGGCAGGCGGACACGTCGGGGCAGCGGGGGCGCGGGGCGTTGGTGACCGTGACGCGCGGGCCGAGCCACGCGCCGTCCTCCAGCACCGAGTACTCCGGAACGAAGCAGTGCGAGTGCACGCGTACGCCGTGACCCACGGTGACGTGGTGCTCGACGACGGACAGGGAACCGATCGAGACGTCGTCGCCGAGCGCGGTGTCCTCGCGCACGAGCACGTGGTGCCCGGTCGCGAAGCCCCGCCCGGCGCGCACCCCCGCGTAGATCACGGTGTGGCTGCGCACGCGCGCGCCCGGCCCCAGTACGGTCGGGACGGGCGCGGCGCCGTCGCCCGCCGGGCGCCCGACGAGGCAGAACTCCTCGACGACCGAACCGGCGCCGAGGACCACGTCGGGCCAGACGGCCGAGCCGGGCGCGACGCGCGGGGCCGCGTCGGCGGGTACGCGCGGATGCGGTCCGGTCACCCCGCCGCGCCCCACGGCGCGCACACCTCGACGCGGGCGCCGTCGGCCCGCATCGAGGCGTCCACGGCCTCCAGCGCCGCGACCACCCGCACGCCGTTCCAGCCGTCCACGGCCGGGCGCTCGCCCGTGCGTACACAGTCGAGGAAGTGGGTGAGCAGCGCGGCGAGCGGCTCGACCGTGGGCAACGCCGGCGCGTGCATGCCGTTGCTGCGCATCTGGTAGCGCCAGACGCCGTAGGCGTCCGAGTCGAGCAGGTCCACGCCCTTGTCGTAGACGCGCAGGCTGCCCTCGGTGTCCAGATCGTCGTAGACGAGCATCCGGCGGCTGCCCACGAGGGTGGTCCGCCGCGTCTTGGACGGGTCCAGCCAGCTGACGTGCATGTGGGCGAGCACCCCGCCCGGATAGCCGGCGGTCACGAAGAGGACGTCCTCGACGTCGCGGCTCAGGTAACGGGCGCCGCGCGCCGATACCCACTCGGGCGTGGCGCCGGTCAGGTAGTTGGCGATCGAGACGTCGTGCGGCCCGATGGACCAGAACGCGTTGATGTCGCGTTGCAGGCGACCGAGGTTGAGCCGCTGCGCGTGCAGGTACAGCAGGTCGCCGGCGTCGCCGCTGAGCAGGTATTCGCGCATGCGCCGGATGGCGGGGACGAACTCGAAGGTGTGCCCCACCATGAGCACCAGGCTCATCTTCTCGGCGAGCTCCGTGAGGTCCACCGCGTCGGCGACGCTGAGCGCGAGCGGCTTCTCCACGAGCACGTGCTTGCCGGCCTCCAGCGCGCGGCGGGCCAGCGGGGCGTGCGTGGCGGCCGGCGTGGCGATCACCACGGCGTGCACCTGCGGGTCGTCGAGCGCCTCGTCGAGGCGGTCGGTCACCCGCACGTACGGGTGAAGGCGGGCCGCCTCGGCGCGCCGCTGCTCGGCGGCCTCCACCACGTACCGGAAGGATCGACCGAGCAGCGTGGTGAGGTTACGCGCGTGGTTGGGCCCCCAGTAGCCGAAGCCCACCTGCGCGACACCGACGCCCATGTGCGCCTCCAAGATCAACTGTGGGCGGATTCCATGTATAACCGAGCAACGGCTGACTGAGGACACGGACCGCATTTAGGCGTTTTCACGTACGTCTCGTGAGCGGGCGCGGGCGTCGTCACCGCGCGCGCAGGACACGGTACGGATATAAGCACTCGAACCTGCATGTTCATGTCTAATGTCGAATAATTCGTGAGCGAAGGGTGACCGAGTCATGGCCCTGGAGGCAACCGAGAGACCGGTCGCGCGTGGCCGGATCGCCATGATCGTCGACACGCCCGTCCGGGGCGACTCGCGCGTCCAGAAGGCCGCGTACTCCGCCGCCGAGGCCGGCTGGGAGGTCACCCTCCTCGGCCGCTCCCCCGACCGGGACCGGCACGAGTTCGACCTCGGTGGGGCCCGCGTGGAGCTGCTGCCCGTCGCGAACACCCTGGCCCGACGGCGGCGGGCGTACCGGCGCTCCCCGCTGCGGCAACCGCTCGCCTACCCGCCCACCGGCATCGCCAACCTGCGCCAGCAGCAGATGCTCGCCTGGCGCGCCGACCATCGCCAGCGGTGCGCGCAGCTGACCGTGGCCCTGACCGAAGGGCCGGTGCGCTGGGCGCGCTCGCGCCGGTGGGCGTTGGACGTCGAGCTGCTCCTCATCCGCGCGGTCCACCGCTGGGTCTCGATCCGCAGCCGTCAGACCAGGCGGCTCGCCCAGCGCCACATCGCCGCCGACACGCTCGCGGACCGCGTCGGCGCGCGCTTCTGGCCGGCCGTACGCGGCACGCGGTCCTGGCGGCGCATCGAACCGCAACTGTGGGAGTACGAACTCGCGTTCGGCGAGCGACTGGACCGCCTGCGGCCCGACATCATCCACGCCAACGACTTCCGCATGCTCGGGGTGGGCGCCCGCGCGGCGCTGCGCGCCCGGGCCGGCGGGCGCACGGTCAAGCTCGTCTGGGACGCGCACGAGTACCTGCCCGGCATGCGGCCGTGGCAGAACCGACCGCACTGGCTGGCCGCCAACTGCGCGCACGAGCGCGAGTACGCGCCGTACGCCGACGCCGTCGTCACCGTCTCGGAGGAGATCGCCGCGCTGCTGCAACGCCGGCACGGGCTGGCGAGCCGGCCGACGGTCGTGCGTAACGCGCCCGAGCTGCGGTCGCTGGCGCCGGCCGGCGAGCCGCCCGGTGACGTGCGCGCGGCGTGCGGGCTCGACGCCGGCACGCCGCTGCTCGTCTACAGCGGGGTGGCGGCCGAACAGCGCGGGCTCGACCTGATGGTCGACGCGCTGCCCGACCTGCCCGGGGTCCACGTCGCCCTCGTGGTGACGCTGCCGGAGCATCCCCTCCTCCGGCGGCTGCGGCAGCGGGCCGAGCGGGCCGGGGCCGGCGATCGCCTGCACGTCCTGCCGATCGTGGCGCACTGGGACGTCGTACGGTTCCTGGCCACCGCGGACATCGGGGTCAGCCCGATCCAGCGCTGGCCCAACTACGACATGGCGCTGTCCACGAAGTTCTACGAGTACTCCCAGGCACGGCTGCCCATCGTGTCCAGCGACGTGCGCACCGCGGCCCAGACGATCCGCGCGACCGGGCAGGGCGAGGTCTTCGCGGCGGGTGACCGCGAGGCCTACGTCCGCGCGGTCCGCGCGGTGCTGGCCGACCCGGCCCGCTACCGCGCCGCGTACGAGCGGCCGGGCCTGCTCGACGACTGGACGTGGCAGGCCCAGGCTCGGGTGTTGGATCAGGTCTACACGCGGCTGCTGCCCGCGACGACGACCGTGGGGGCGCCGCGCGCGCGGAGCGTCACCGCGTCGGTGAACTAGCCTCCGGCTCGACCGTCCCGGCGGCGCGGCGACTGTCCGGGACGGCCATCGGCCACGCGCCGCGGTCGGCGTCGCCGAGCAGCAGCTGGTCGAACTCGCGGCGGGTCACCGGCCAGTCCCAGCGCGACAGCACGTGCGCCGAGGCGGCCTCGCCGAGCTGCCGCCAGGTGGCCTCCGTCGCCGTGACGGCCAGGACGCGCTCGGCGGCCGCACGCGGGTCACCCACCACCCACGGCTGCGGGAACAGCGTACGGGCGCCGTGCGCCCGGCCCGCGAAGAAGGGCCAGTCCCGCACCACCGGTACGGCGCCACTGGCGGCCCCCTCCACGAGGCCGCAGTGGAAGCTCTCCCGGACGGACGAGCTGACGATGACGCCGACCTGGGTCAGCGCACCCACCACGTCGTCCGTGCGGCCCAGCACCTCGACGGCGCCGCCGCGACCCAGCTCGGCGAGGTCGGCCTCGAACGCCGCGCGGTACCCCGCCGCCACGCTGTGACCGGCGTTCGCCGCGTCGCCGATGAGCAGCATGCGGTAGCGGGGATCGCGCTCCCGCACGAGGCGCAGGACGTCCAGCGCCCAGCGGGGGTCCTTCGCGATGCTGCCGAATCCCACCATCCCGAGCGTGAACCGGGCGGCGTCCGCCTTGGGCTGCCGGAAGCCCGCGAGGTCCATGGCGTTGCCGATGACCCACGTGCGCGGCGCGTCCGCATCGCGCAGGCGCGGCACCACGTCCAGGGTCAGGTCGCGCAGATGGTCGGAGACGAAGACGAGGTCGTCCACCCGGGTGAAGTCCATGATCTGGGGCCACAGCGAGAACGCCTCGAAGCTGTGCAGCCGCACGACGACGCGCACCGCGCCGGGGTCGCGCAGCGTCATCATCGCCGCGGGCGCCAGGCACCAGTCCACGAAGACCGTGTCCGCCCACGCCAGCTGGGGCGCCAGCCACTCGTCGAGACGGTCCCCGTAGGCGGTCGGCTCGCCGGACAGCACGTCCTGGATCATCTTGGCCGGATCGGCGGTGAGCCGGCGCGCCACCTCGTCGGTGAAGATGTCGTGGAACCGGACCTCAACGCCGGGCTCGGCCGCGTAGTGGTCCACCACCCGCCGGAGGAAATAGTCGTTGTCGCGCGTGACGAACAGCAGCCGCGCCGGCCGGTCCGTCGGCAGGGGCGCCGCGTTCCTCGCCCGGCCGCGCGAGGCGGTCAGCTGCGCCATGGCCGTGCTGCGCCGCAGCGGGGCCAGAAACCGCGCGGGATCGGCCGCCAACGGCGAGGACAGCACGTCGAAGTGCAGACCCCGGTGGAAGGCGAGGTTCATCGCCGTGACCAGCATCCCGGCCGCGCGGCCGGCCTCGCCGGCACGGTGCAGGTCGTCCGCGACCGCCACGCCCGCCGACAGTGCCCCGTCAAGGTCCCGCGGCGCGCGGCCGGCCCGCAGCTGCGTCTGCCCGGCCCGGCAGCGCAACCGCGCCGCCACCCGTGGGTCGGCGACGCGGCGGGCCCACTCCTCGTCGAGCCTGATGGCCTGGTCGAACCGGCCGGTCCCGACGAGTTCCGCGTGCAGCGTGGCGGCGATCGACCCGACCCGGCGGCCGGGCAGCCGGCCGACGGGCAGCAGGCCACGACACAGGACATCGCCGGCGGTGCTTACGGCGGCGCGCACGGCCGCCACCTTGACCCGGCGCTTGAGCGCGGCCCGGACGACGGCCCAGGAGGGCCCGACCCGGCACAGGTCGGCCAGTGCGCGGGCGAACGGGCGCGCGGCACGCTCGTCCACCGCGCGCAGCGCCGGCGCCAGCCCGAACCGGGCGTCCGCGCGCCGGTTGCGCTGCGCGAACTGCCACACCGTGTGCACCGCGTCCGGGTCGAGCGCCACGAGTACGTGCGCCGCGCGGGCCAGCCTGCGCAGGCGCGCGTCGTGGCCCGCGTACAGCCAGACCCGGCCGCCCTTGGTGCGCCGGCGCTGCGCCGTCCGGCGAAAGTGCGGACCATGGTCGGCCGGCGGCCCGAAGAAGAGCGTCGGCACGGTGGACGCGACGGCGTCCTCCGGGCCGAAGTAGCAGGCGAGGTCGACGTGGGCGCCCCGCTGCGCGAACTGGCCCAGGGCGTGTTCGAGAACGGCGGGCTCGGCCGGCGGGGCGCCGGCGATCAGCAGGACCTTGCTCACCGGCCGCACGTGACCAGCTCCGTCACGTCGCGCACCGCCGGCTGCAACTGGGGACCGCGGGCGAACTGGCGCGCGTACGCGACCGCCGCGGCGCGGTCGGCGGGCGAGACGCTCACGGCGAGTTTCGCGGCGGCCGCGAACGCGGCGGCGAGCCGATCCGGATCCAGGCCGGTCTCCCCGGTCCACAGGGGATAGCCGGCCAGGACCGCGCTGACGCCGTGCCCGCTGGTGTGCGCGGACACGACGGGTAGCCCGGCTGCCATGTACTCGTACACCTTTCCTGAGGTCATGTGTACGCCGCCCCGCTGGATGAGCACGAGCGCGTCCCAGCGCCCGTAGCACCCGGCCACGTCGCCCTTCGGGACCGGCCCGCCGAACACGACGCCGTGCGGGGCGGCCTCGCGCAGCAGTTGCGCGTGACGGTTGGCCTCCCGCAGCGCGGCCGCGCCCACGTGGCCGCGGACCTCGAAGCGCGACCGCGCGACCAGCGGGTCGGCCCGGCGGGCCAGGCGCCAGCCGGTCAGCGTCGCCTCGAGCGTCTCGGTGGGAAACGTGGTCGTGCCGAGGTAGCCGTAGGTCAGCCCGGCCGACGGGTCGGGGACGCGTACGGTGTTCGGCACGCTGTCCGCGTCGTACCCGTTCCGGACCACCCGTACGCGGTCGGCGATGTCGGGGTAGCGCTCGCGGTAGCAGGCGGCGATGGTGTCGTTGACGCACCAGACGGCGACCGCCCGCGCGAGGACGCGCTGCTCCCAGACCCCGGCCACGGACTCCCTGGGGAACGCCTCGCCCCCGCCGACGACGTCGACGGACCAGCCGTCCCGGAAGTCGACCACGTAGGGGACCTGGTGCTCCTCCCACAGGCGCCAGGTGGCGGCGAGGTTGACGTAGGGCACGCAGGTGGTCACGAGCAGGTCCGCCGGGCGGCGGCGGTGCACGCGCAGCAGCGCGCGCTCCAGGTCGTCGCGCCACCAGGCGAAGATGGGCTCCGGGAAGATCTCCTCCGACCGCTCCCGCCACTGCTCCACCCACTGCCGCGGCCGCAGCGACCGCTCATGGGAGTACCGGCGGATGTCGGTCTCCAGGTCGGCACGGACGAGCGGCAGCTCGACGACCCGTACGCGGGGGTCGACCGCATCGAGCAGGGACAGGTCGAGGCCGGAGTCGTCGTCCCAGGCCCGCCGGCAGACGGTCACGACGGTCACGTCCCAGCCGGCCGCGCACAGCTGGTTGGCGGTCTCCCGCATCCGGTACGCGCAGCTCTTGGCTGCTGGCGGAAAGCCGATGGCGA
Source organism: Luedemannella helvata (assembly GCF_039528415.1). Taxonomy (NCBI): domain Bacteria; kingdom Bacillati; phylum Actinomycetota; class Actinomycetes; order Micromonosporales; family Micromonosporaceae; genus Luedemannella; species Luedemannella helvata. Next base: position 158,309 of record NZ_BAAALS010000008.1, on the reverse strand, counting down.
GATAGATCGCGTGCGGTCGGGCCGTCCCACGGCGCCGCCACGGCGGGCGCCATCCGGGGCTCACGCGCGATCTCCCATGGGCAGCCCTTCCCCATACCGAACATAGGCACTAAACATGGAAAGATTACCGGTATCAGCTTGAAAAGGGCAGAATCCCGGCGGCGCGTGTTCCGCTCCGTCCGTTTCCCCGCGCCGGGGTCGGCGCGCGGCACGCCCGATCCGGCGCGTGGCAGGATGGTTGGGTGGAGACCGCTGCGAAGACCCTCCGGTTCCGCCGCTCGGCCGCGATCACCGTCGCGGCGGCGGTCGGCTTCCTGGGCGCCCTGCCCATGCTCGGCGGCGGCCCCTGGTACGCGTTGATCCTGCTCGTACCGCTCGCGATCGCCCTGTGGAGCTGGCGGTCCGGCACGGACGTCACCCCGGACGGCCTGGTGGTACGCGCGGCACTGGGTTCGCGGCGCGTGCCGTGGTCCGAGGTGGTCGAGCTGGCCCCCGCCCCGAAGGGCGGCGTGGCCGTGCGGCTCGCCTCCGGCGCGGTGCTGACCCTGCCCGCCGTGCCGACGAGCGCGCTGCCGGCGATCGCGTCCGTGGGCGGCGAGCTGACCCGCGCCTGATCACGGGCCAGCCGCCACGGACTCAGACGGTCGTCACGACCTCGTCGTACGCCAGCCGGGGCAGGCGGTCGCGCCACGCGTCCGCGGCGGGGCGGCCGATGTTGACCACGGCCACGACCCGGTGCTCGCCGTCGGGGAAGAAGTCCGCGTTGATGCCGGCGGCGTCGTAGCCGCCCATCGGGCCGGCGGCCAGCCCGGCCGCGCGGATGGCGAGGATGAGGAAGCCGAGCTGGATGGCGGCGTTGAAGCGCGCCGAGTTCTCCCGCGCGTGCGGGTCGGCGAACAGCTCCCGCGCGCCGGGCGCGTGCGGGAAGACGCGCGGCAGCTCGTCGTGGAAGCGGGTGTCGGCGGCCACGATCGCGACCAGCGGCGCGGCCGCGGTCTTGTCCCTGTTGCCCGGGGCCATGTGCCCCACCAGCCGGGCCCGCGCCTCCTCGGAACGGACGAGCACCAGCCGCAGCGGTTGCTGGTTCATGGCGGTGGGCGCGTACTTGGCCAGGTCGTAGATGGCGCGGACGTGGTCGTCGGTGACCGGCTCGTCCGTGAAGGCGTTGGCCGTCCGGGCTTCGCGGAACAGCAGGTCCGCGGCGTCCGGACTGAGGTGAAGGCGGTCGATCGCGGGTGCCGTCATGGCGCTCTCCTTAGCGTATGCGCAGCTCAGAGCCGGTCCAGCGGGCATAACGTTGTCTAAGCAATTATTGTTTCAGCAAGGAAGGTGACGGTCACCACCGAGTGGCGCCCACGTGGCAGGCCTCGCTACTGTCGGGCGATGAGGGCCACTCCCCCGCCTCGACGCCTCGCCGCCGCACTCGCCGCCGCGGCGCTCACCGCAGGCCTGCTCGCCGGCTGCAGCTTCGGCGAACCGGACGACACCACCGGAGGCGGCCCGCCCAACCTGCCCAAGCCGACACCCAGCACCGGCGGCGACAGCGGCACCGAGACGGCCGCCACCGTGCTGGCCAAGGGCCTCGAGGTGCCCTGGGCGATCGCCTTCCTCCCGGACGGCGCCGCGCTGGTCACCGAGCGCGACAGCCGGCGCATCCTGAAGGTCGGCCCCAAGTCGGACGCCAACGGGCTGGTGGTCGAACCCGTCCAGACGATCGAGGACGCCCGGCCGTCCGGCGAGGGCGGCCTGCTCGGCATCGCCGTCTCACCGAAGTACAAGACCGACAAGACCGTGTACGTCTACTACACCGCCGAGACGGACAACCGCATCGCGAAACTGACCCTCGGCGGCACCCCCACCCCGATCGTCACCGGCATCCCCAAGGCCGGCAACCACAACGGCGGCGGCCTCGCGTTCGGGCCCGACGGCTTCCTCTACGCGGCCACGGGCGACGCCGCGCAGACCAGCCGCTCGCAGGACCGGGCCGACCTCGGCGGCAAGATCCTGCGGATGACGCCGGACGGCAAGCCGGCGCCCGGCAACCCGTTCCCGAACTCGCTCGTCTGGTCGTACGGGCACCGCAACGTGCAGGGCCTGGCCTTCGACGCGAAGGGGCGCCTCTACGCCACCGAGTTCGGGCAGAACACGTGGGACGAGGTCAACCAGATCACCAAGGGCAAGAACTACGGTTGGCCGATCGTCGAGGGCAACGGCGGCAGGAAGGAGTACGTCGACCCGATCGCGGCCTGGCACACCGACGAGGCCTCGTGCTCCGGCGCGGCGATCGTGACCACCACCTTCGTGGCCGCCTGCCTGCGCGGCGAGCGCCTGTGGCTGCTCCGGCTCACAGACACGGGCGCCGTTCTCGGCGCCCCGACCGCAGCCCTGGAGGGCAAGTACGGGCGCCTGCGCGCCGCCGCGGCCGCACCCGACGGCTCTTTGTGGATCACCACATCGAACCGGGACGGCCGGGGCGACCCGGCGGCCGACGACGACCGCATCGTGCGCATCGTGCTCTCCGGCAACGGCGGCGTCAGCAAGGCGTAAACCTGCCCGGACGGCCGGGTGCCCGGCGCCGCGCGGGTGAAGCTGGCCACCGCCCGGTTCGAGCCGGGCGCGGCCTCACCGCCCCGTCATCTCGGTGAGGTAAGGATGAATGGTGCGACCGTTGCCCCGTACCCGTCGGATTGTCACGACCGGGACCACCGCGCTGGCCGCAGCGACCCGCCAGGCCCGACGGCTGGGCTACCGGGTGCGCGACGACGCGCCGCGGTGGTGGTCCTCGCGCGCCGCGCGGCGGACCCGCTCGGCGGTCGCCCTCCTCGCGGTCACCATCATCGGCGCCGCGCTCGGCACGCTGCTGCTGGCCAACGTCCGCCAGGACGTGGGCCCGTTCCAGGCGGACTTCAGGATCACCCCCACGCTGCACGGCGGTACGGAGGTGCGGCTGCCACCGCTGGGCTCGCTCACCCTGCGCAGCCACAGCGGCCCGGCCCACCTGGAGATCGACCTCGCCGCGCTCGACGAGGGGCGCACCCGCGAGCTGGTCACCCAGCCCAACGCCATCAACCGGGCCAGCGCCGACGCCGTCACCGACGTGACGCAGGGGTTGCGGCGCGTCGCGCTGCAGTTCGCGGGCGCGGCCGTGCTCGGCGCGATGCTGGCCGCCCTGATCGTGTTCCGGTCGACCCGCCGCGCGGCCGCGGCCGGCGGGCTGGCCCTCCTGCTCACAGCGGCCAGCCTCGGCACGGCCGGGGCGACGTTCAGCCGGTCGGCGCTGGCCGAGCCGACGTACCGGGGGCTGCTCGGCAACGCGCAGACCGTCGTCGGTGACGCCGACCGCATCGCCAGCCGGTACGGGGAGTACACGGCCCAGCTGCAGAAGATGGTCACCAACGTCAGCCGGCTCTACGCGACCATCACCAACCTGCCGGTGTACGAGCCGGCCGACGGCACGATCCGCGTCCTGCACATCTCCGACATGCACCTCAATCCGGCCGGCTGGTCGGTCGTGCGTACGGTGGTCGAGCAGTTCCACATCGACGTCGTCGTGGACACGGGCGACATGGTCGACTGGGGCAGCGAGCCGGAGGCGTCGTTCGTCGACGCGATCGGCGGCCTGGGCGTGCCGTACGTGTACGTGCGGGGCAACCACGACTCGGCCACCACGCAGGCGGCCGTGGCCCGCCAGCGCAACGCGATCGTGCTCGACAACAAGGTCGAGACCGTGGCCGGGCTGACCTTCGCCGGCATCGGCGACCCGCGCTTCACCCCGGACAAGTCCGAGGGGGAGCCAGCGGACCCCAACGACCCGTACGAGCGCGCCGGCGTGCAGGCCGTCGGCATCCAGCTCGCGAAGACGATCGCCGAATCACCGCAGCCGGTGAACGTCGCGTTGGTCCACGATCCGGCGATGGCCGCCCCCCTGGCGGGGCTCGTGCCCCTCGTGCTCGCCGGGCACCGCCACCACCGCGAGATCGTCACGGAGCCCGGCCCGGTCGGCGCCCCGTACCCGCAGACCACCGTCATGATCGAGGGCTCGACCGGCGGCGCCGGCCTGCGCGGCCTGGACACCGGAACGCCGCTGCCCTTGGAGCTGTCCGTGCTCTACTTCGGCGGCGAGAACCGTCAACTACAGGCGTACGACGAGATCAGCGTCGGCGGCACGGGCCTGTCCGAGGTCCAGCTCGAACGCCACCTGGCCGGTACGGACACCGAACCGGAACCCACCACCACGCCGACCCGGTAGTCGTCGTGCGGGATTCTGGTCATACTTATGACTATGACGACGTTACCGTTGGCTGAGGTGAAGGCACACCTGTCCGAGCTGGTGGGCCGCGTGCACGACCACCATGAGCGGGTCACCGTGACGGTCCACGGGCACGCGTCCGCCGTGCTGGTCTCGGTCGAGGATCTGGAACAGCTTGAGGAGACGCTGCGGATCCTGAGCGATCCGGCCACTATGCGCCGGCTGGCCGACTCTGACGCCGAACTTGCCCGGGGCGAGGCCGTCTCCGCCGATGAACTGGGCGAGGCCATGCGACGCAGGCGCCGCGGCGAGTGAACGCGCCCGTACCGCCGGCATACACGCTCCGCACAACCCCGACCGTCCGCCGCGCCCTGACGGACCGTCTACCCGAAGCCGTCGCAGCCGCGGCGTACGAGTTCATGACGGGCCCCCTGATCCGGGAGCCGTACCGCGTCGGCAAACAGCTACTGCCACCGCTGCAGGATCGCTTCAGCGCCCGCAGGGGCACGTACCGGATCCTCTACCGGATCGACGAGGCGACACGGACCGTCACGGTCGTCGATGTCGACCATCGGAGCGACATCTACCACCGCTGAGGCCGCGTCCTGGTGCCGGCACGGGCACCAGGACGACATGGCTGCTCAGCTGAGCCGGAAGATGATCAGTTCGCGGACGGTCTTGGCGTCGGCCTGACCCCGGGTGGCCTTCATGACCGCCCCGATGAGCACGCCGGCCGCCTCGACCTTGCCGGAGCGGATCTTGTCGGCGATGGCCGGGTTCGCGGCGATCGCCTCGTCCACGGCCTTCTCCAGGGCCCCGGTGTCGGAGACGACCTCCAACCCGCGCGCCGCCATGATCGCGGCCGGGTCGCCCTCGCCCGCGAGCACGCCCTCCAGCACGGTACGCGCCAGCTTGTCGTTGAGCTTGCCCTCGTCGACCAGGCCCTGCAACTGGGCGACCTGGGCCGGGGTGACGCTCATCGCCGACAGCTCCACGCCGGCCTCGTTCGCCCGCCGGGCCAGCTCGCCGAGCCACCACTTGCGCGCGCCGTCGGCGCTCGTACCCGCCGCGACCGCCGCCTCGATCAGCTCCACGGCGCCGGCGTTGACGATGGCCTGCATCTCGGCGTCCGCGAGGCCCCACGCCTCCTGCAGTCGCTTGCGGTGCGCCCGCGGCGGCTCGGGCAGGGCGGCCTTCAGCTCCGCGACCCACGCCGGGTCCGGCGCGAGGGGCACGAGGTCGGGCTCCGGGAAGTACCGGTAGTCGGTCGCCGTCTCCTTGCTGCGACCCGACGTGGTCTCGCCGGTGTCCTCGTGGAAGTGGCGCGTCTCCTGAGTGATCTTCCCGCCTGCGTCGAGCACGTTGGCCTGCCGGATGATCTCCGATCGGACGGCCCGCTCCACGCTGCGCAGCGAGTTGACGTTCTTGGTCTCCGTACGGGTGCCCCATGGCTCGCCCGGCCGCGACAGGGACGTGTTGACGTCGCAGCGCATCGAGCCCTGCTCCATGCGCACGTCGGAGACGCCCAGCGAGCGGATCACGTCGCGCAGCTCCGTCACGTACGCCTTGGCGACCTGCGGCGCCCTGGCCCCCGTGCCGACGACCGGCTTGGTGACGATCTCCACCAGCGGGATGCCGGCCCGGTTGTAGTCCACCAGCGACTCGGTCGCGCCGTGGATGCGGCCCGTGGCGCCGCCCACGTGCAGGGTCTTGCCGGTGTCCTCCTCCAGGTGCACGCGCTCGATCTCCACCCGGACGATCTCGCCGTCGACGTCGACGTCGAGCCACCCGTCGACGCACAGCGGCTCGTCGTACTGGCTGATCTGGAAGTTCTTCGGCATGTCCGGGTAGAAGTAGTTCTTGCGCGCGAACCGGCACCACGTGGCGATGGAGCAGTTGAGCGCCAGGCCGATGCGGATGGTCGCCTCGATGGCCGCCTTGTTCGCCACCGGCAGCGCGCCGGGCAGCGCCAGGCACACGGGGCACACCTGGGTGTTGGGCTCCGCGCCGAACTCCGTCGGGCAGCCGCAGAACATCTTGGTCGCGGTGCCCAGCTCGACGTGCGTCTCCAGGCCGATGACCGGCTCGAAACGCTCGATCGCGTCGTCGTAGGTCAGCATCGCCACGGTCGTCATGACAGCTCCAGTTCCGGCGGGGTGAGCGTGCCGAGGGCGGACTCCAGCGCGGCGCCGACCCGGTACATGCGGTCGTCGGCCAGCGTCGGCGCCATGATCTGGAAGCCGACCGGCAGGCCCTCCGACAGTCCACACGGGACGGAGATGGCCGGGCCGCCGTACAGGTTCGTCGGGATCGTGTAGAGGTCCGCGAGATACATCTGGTACGGGTCGGACGTGCGCGACCCGAACGGGAACGCCACGAACGGCGTGGTCGGCGAGACCAGCACGTCGACCTTCTCGAACGCGCTGGTGAAGTCGCGGGTGATAAGCGTGCGCACCTTCTGCGCCTGCCCGTAGTAGGCGTCGTAGTACCCGGACGACAGCGCGTACGTGCCGATGATGATGCGGCGCTTCACCTCGGGGCCGAAGCCGGCCTCGCGGGTGAGCGACATGACCTCCTCCAGCGACCGGTTGCCGTCGTCGCCGACGCGCAGGCCGTAGCGCACGCCGTCGAAGCGGGCCAGATTCGAGGAGCACTCGCTCGGCGCGATCAGGTAGTACGCGGGCAGCGCGTACAGGAAGTGGGGGCAGCTGACCTCGACGACCTCGGCGCCCAGCTTGACCAGGGCGTCCACGGAGTCGCGGAAGGCGGCCATGACGCCCGGTTCGGCGCCCTCGCCGGCGAACTCCTTGACGAGGCCGAGCTTGACGCCCGTGAGATCGCCGGTCTTTCCCTGCCGGGCCGCGGCGACCACGTCGGGCACGGGCGCGTCGATGGAGGTGCTGTCGCGCGGGTCGTGACCGGCGATCACCGCGTGCAGCAGGGCGGCGTCCTCGACCGTACGGGCGCACGGGCCGGGCGTGTCCAGCGAGCTGGAGAACGCGACCAGGCCGTAGCGGGATGTGCCGCCGTAGGTCGGCTTGGCGCCCACCGTGCCGGTGACGGCGCCCGGCTGGCGGATCGAGCCGCCCGTGTCCGTGCCGATCGACAGCGGCGCCTCATAGGCGGCCAGCGCGGCGGCCGAGCCACCCCCGGAACCGCCCGGGATGCGGCCCAGGTCCCACGGGTTGTTCGTCGGCCCGTACGCGGAGTACTCCGTGGACGAGCCCATGGCGAACTCGTCCATGTTCGTCTTGCCGAGCATCACCATGCCCGCGCCGTTGATCCGCTCCATGAGGGTGGCGTCGTACGGCGGCCGCCAGCCCTCAAGGATCTTCGAGGCGCAGGTGGTCGGCACGCCCTTGGTGGCGATGACGTCCTTGATCGCGATCGGCACCCCGGCCAGCGGGCCCAGTTCCTCCCCGGCCGCGCGCGCCCGGTCGATATCGCGGGCTTTCTGGATCGCGTTGTCGCCGTCGACGTGCAGGAAGGCGTGCACCTTGCCGTCGACCTCGGCGATGCGGTCCAGGTGGGCGCGGGTGACCTCCTCGGCGGACAGGTCACCGCTGCCGAGGTGGCGACTGAGGTCCGCGGCGGTCAGCCTGGTCGCGTCGGTCACGCTTCCTCCTCCAGAATCCGGGGTACGCGGAAGCGCTGCTCCGCGGCGTCCGGTGCGCCGGACAGCGCCTCATCCGGGCCCAGCCCGGGCACCACGACGTCCTCGCGCAGCACGTTGGTCAGCGGCACGGAGTGCGACGTCGGCGGGATGTCATCCGCGGCGACCTCGCCGACCCGGGCCACCGACTGCAGGATCACGTCCAGCTGGCCGGCGAACCGGTCCAGCTCCTCGTCGGTGACGGCGAGCCGCGACAGGCGCGCGAGGTGCGCGACCTCCTCGCGGGAGATGGCGGCCATGATGCCCCCTAGGACCTGGTTCAGATTGCGTCGCGGTGAGTCTATTTGGCGTCGTATCCGGTCCCGTCGGCGGCCACCGGCCGGCGGGCCGCGTCGTAGCGGATCAACCACTCCGGCAGCGCCGCGGCCGGCATCGGAGCGGCGAACAGCCAGCCCTGGGCCAGCCCGCAGCCCGCCTCGACGAGCATCCGGCGGGTCCGGTCGTCCTCGACGCCCTCCGCGACGACGCGCAGTCCCAGCTCGCCGCCCAGCCGGACGACCGCCCGCGCCACGGCCGCGTCCCGCGGGTCGGTCGCCATGCCGAGCACGAAGGACCGGTCCATCTTGACCTCGCTCAACGGCAACCGCCGCAGGTGCCGCAGCGACGAGTACCCGGTGCCGAAGTCGTCCAGCGACAGCGCCACCCCGAGCCGGTCCAGCCGGTGCACGGCGGTCACGGCGCCCGGCGGGTCGATCATCAACGCGCTCTCGGTGATCTCGATCTGCAGCTGGCCGGCCGGGAGGTCATGCGCCCGCAGCAGGTCCGCGATGCTCTCGACCAGCCCGGGATGGTGCAGGTCGCGCGCGCTGACGTTGACGGACATCCGGGGCGCGAGGCCGGCCGCGCGCCAGGCCGCCGCCTGCGCGACCGCGTCGGCCAGCACCCGGTCGGTGACCTGCCGCATCACGGCCGTCCGCTCGGCCAGGGCCACCAGGTTCGCCGGCTGGATGTGACCCCGCCGCGGATGGCGCCACCGCAGCAGCGCCTCGACCCCGACCACCCGGCCGGTGGCCAGCTCCACCTGTGGCTGGTAGTGCAGGCAGAGCTCATCGTCGCGCCGGCCGAGGGCCGCCCGCAGGTCGGCGAGCAGCGCCAGCCGGGCGGCGGAGTGATGATCGGCCCGGGGCGAGTAGACCGCCACCCCCGACCCCGACCGGGCCTGCGCCATCGCGGTGTCCGCGTGCCGCATGAGCGTCTGCGCGTCGCTGCCGTGCTCCGGGTACCACGCCAGCCCGATCGCCGCGCTCACCTCCAACGCCAGCCCGTCGAGCAGTACCGGCTCGGCCAGCAACCGCTCCACCTGCCCGGCCCGCTCCAGCGACGGCCGCCCCCGCGACGTCCCGTCGCCGCTCACCATGATCGCGAACGCCGCGCCGTCCAGTCGTGTGATCAGGTCGTCGGACGGCAGGTTCTCCCGCAGGCGCCGCGCCACGGCCGCGAGCAGCCGATCCCCGGCCGCGTGCCCCAACGACTCCACGACCTCCCGGAAAAGATCAAGATCAAGGACGAGTACGCCGTCGAGCCCGTCGCCGCGCCCGACCGCCCCGAAGAACGTCCGACGGTCGGGCAACCCCGTCACGGGGTCGGTGCCCGCAAGAGAGCGCTCCTGCCAGCGCAACCGTCGTACCGCTTCCCGGATCACACCATCACGCTATGCGTTGGATGCACCTTTTAGAGTGATCGGCGCCCTTCGCAATCAATCCGAGACGCTCCGCGCCAGCGCACCGGAAAGTCGCCCGCCCGCGACAGTCACCCGCGACGGGCGAGCACCCGCCCGGCACAGCCCTCGCCAAAGGCACGACATTGGCGACCCCCGCCGCCCCCCACCTCACCAAAAGCACGACTTTGGCGACCCCAGCCGCCCCCCACCTAACCAAAGGCACGACTTTGGCGAACGCAGCGGCCACCGAGCCCGCCAAAAGCACGACTTTGGCGAACGCAGCGCACGCCAGCCCGCCAAAAGCACGACTTTGGCGACCCCGCCGCCCCCCACCTCACCAAAAGCACGACATTGGCGAACGCAGCGGCCACCGAGCCCGCCAAAAGCACGACTTTGGCGACCCCCGCCGCCCCCCACCTCACCAAAAGCACGACATTGGCGAACGCAGCGGCCGCCCATCTCACCAAAAGCACGACTTTGGCGAACGCAGCGCCCGCCAGGCCGCCAAAAGCACGACTTTGGCGAAGATCGCCCGCAGGCACCCGCCACAGCCGCGCGTTTCGTGAGGAGTTCAGGTTGGCCGCCAGCGCGTGGATGATCTTGGTGGCGGCTGACCTCAGCGCCTCGCCTGCCGCATCAGTGCGGGCGAGGGCTCGGACCAGCCATCACGGGCTGCCGTGGGGACGGGTTAGCGCTGCTCGGGAGCGCTCGCGGCCTGGCGGGCCGCGTCGGGGCCGTCGGCGAGGAGGACGGCGAAGCCGGCGTCATCGAGGGTCGGCACCCCCAGTGACAGGGCCTTGTCGTACTTCGAGCCGGGATTGTCGCCCACCACCACGAAGCTCGTCTTCTTCGAGACCGAACCGGCGACCTTGCCGCCGCGGGCGGTGACCGCCTCGGCGGCCTCCTCGCGGGTGTAGTCCGCCAAGGTGCCCGTGATGACGGCCGTGATCCCGGCGAGCGTCTGGGGAAGCTGCTCGGACGGCGGCCTGGGCTCGTCCTGCATGCGCACCCCGGCGGCGCGCCACTTCGCGACGATCTCGCGGTGCCAGTCGACCGCGAACCACTCCTTGAGCGACTCGGCGATCTCGGGGCCGACGCCTTCGACGGAGGAAAGCTCCTCGACGCTCGCCGCCTCGATGGCGTCGAGCGAGCGGAAGTGGTCGGCCAGCGCCTGGGCGGCCGTGGGGCCCACGTGGCGGATGGACAGCGACACGAGCACCCGCCACAGGGGGCGCTGCTTGGCGGCCTCGATGAAGCCGAGCATCTTGACCGCGTTGGCCGACAGGGTGCCCTTCTTCGTCACGAAGAACGGCGACGCGGCGAGCCGTGCCTCGTCCAGAGAGAACAGGTCGCCCTCGTCGGCGATCACCTTGGCGTCGAGCAGCGCCACGGCCGCCTTCAGACCGAGCAGCTCGATGTCGAAGCCGCCGCGCCCGGCCGCGTGGAAGACGCGCTCGCGCAGCTGCGCCGGGCAGTACCGGGTGTTGGGGCAACGGATGTCGACATCGCCCTCCTTGGCGGGGGCGAGCGGCGACCCGCACTCGGGGCACTCGGTCGGCATGACGAACGGCCGCTCGGCGCCGGTGCGCTTCTCCTGCACGGCGCCGACGATCTCGGGGATCACGTCGCCGGCCCGGCGCACGATGACCGTGTCGCCGATGAGCACGCCGCGCCGCACGACGTCGGACGCGTTGTGCAGCGTGGCGTTCGTGACCGTCACGCCGCCCACGTAGACGGGCTCCAGCACGGCGAACGGGGTCACCCGGCCGGTGCGACCCACGTTGACCTCGATGTCGCGCATGACCGTGGTCGCCGTCTCCGGCGGGTACTTGAAGGCGATCGCCCAGCGCGGCGCCTTGCTGGTGTTGCCGAGCCGCCGCTGGACGGCCACGTCGTCGACCTTGACGACGACGCCGTCGATCTCGTGCTCGACATCGTGACGGTGCTCGGCGTAGTAGCCGATGTACCCGCGCACGGCCGCCACGTCCGGCAGCACCCGCCACCGGTCGGACGTCGGCAGGCCCCACGCCTTGAGCTGCTCGTACGCCGTTGACTGGCGGGCCGGCTCGAAGCCCGAACGCGCGCCGACGCCGTGCACGACCAGGCGCAGCGGCCGGGTCGCGGTGACCCGGGGGTCCTTCTGCCGCAGGCTGCCCGCCGCCGCGTTGCGCGGGTTGACGAACGGCGACCTGCCCTGCGCGATCATGGCCTCGTTGACCTGGGCGAAGGCCTCCACCGTGAAGAAGATCTCGCCGCGCACCTCCAGCAGGTCGGGCACGCCCGCGCCCGTGAGCCGCTTGGGCACGTCGGCGATCGTGCGCACGTTGAGGGTGACGTCCTCCCCCGTCCGCCCGTCGCCGCGAGTCGCGGCCCGCACCAGCCGACCCTGTTCGTACGTCAGGTTGATGGCGAGGCCGTCCACCTTGAGCTCGCAGAGGAAATCGACCTCGCCGGCGTCGCGGCGGATCCGGTCGGCCCACGCGGTGAACTCGTCGTCGTTGAGGGCGTTGTCGAGGCTCAGCATGCGCTCCGCGTGGGGCACTGCCGCGAAGTCCGTCGAGTACGTCCCGCCGACCCGCTGGGTCGGGGAGTCCGCCGTGCGCAGCGTCGGGTACGCGTCCTCGATGCCCTCCAGCTCGCGCATCAGCGCGTCGTACTCCGCATCGCCCACGGTCGGCGCGTCGAGGATGTAGTAGCGGTACTGGTGTTCGTCGATCTCGACGACCAGCTCGGAGTGCCGTTCGCGCACGGTCGCCGGCGGCTCGGCCACCGTCACCGGGGCGCCCGCGGCCACCTCGGCGGGCAGTTCCGCCCGGTCGGCCGCCTCGGCCATCCCGGCCCCGTCGTGGGGAACAGTGCCGCCGTCCTCCGTGCCGCGCCGTGCCATCCGGCTCGCCTCCCGTTCGCGTGCCGCGCGGCCGTTCTCACCACCGCGCCGAGACCATCATGCCGCCTGGGTACGACGAAACGGGCTGGTCAGTCCCAGGCCTCGCCGAATCCGCGCAGCCGCTGCGCGTACTCGATGCGGGTGTCCCAACCGGCCGGCCAGACCGCCATGCCATGGGCGGCGCCCAGGAACGCGCCCGCCAGCGCGGCGATGGAGTCCGAGTCGCCGGAACTCGCCGCCGCGCGGCCGAGGGCGGCCACTGGGTCGTCGGGGTAGAGCAGCGCGCAGTGCAGCGCCGTGGCGAGCGCCTCCTCGGCGATCCAGCCCTCCCCGGTGGCCAGGCACGGGTCGGCGGACCGGTCGGGGGCCGCCAGCGCCGCGTCGAGCCTGTCGAGGACCGCCAGGCACTCGGCCCACCCTCGGCCGATGTAGTCGTCCGGGGTGCTGGCGCCGGGCCGCTCCCACAGGTCGCCGAGCCACTCCGCGCGGTAGACACCGCGCTGCCCCTCGGCCCGCTCGCGCAGCAGCGCGGGCACGTCGGCGAGCGCCGCGCCGTCGCGCAGCACGCGCACGGCGTACGCGGTCAGTTCGCTCGCCGCCAGGGCGGTCGGGTGCCCGTGCGTCATGCCGGCCTGCAGTTGCGCCAGGCCGGCGAGGGTGTCGTCGTCGATGTCGCGCAGCAGGCCCACGGGGGTGACCCGCATGTTCGCGCCGCAGCCCTTGGAGCCGGGCACGGTGGCGTGCTGCCACCGGTGCCCGTCCTCGAGCGCCGCGACCGCGCGCAGGCAGGTCATGCCCGGGGCGCGGTCGTTGTCGGGCGAGTGGGCCCAGGCGATGAACGCCGAGCGCCACAGGGGCTCGACCACGTCGGGCGCCCACGATCCGGCGGCCAGCAGGCCGTCGGCGACCGCGAGCGCCATCTGCGTGTCGTCCGTGACGAGCGCGGGATCGCCCGCCAGCTCGCGCGGGCCGCCGGGACCGTAGCGCCGCTCGATCTCGACCAGGTCGAGGAACTCGGTCGGCTTGCCCAGCGCGTCGCCGTACGCCAGTCCGAAGAGACTTCCGCTCGCCCGCCTCATGCGCGCGACGTTACGCGATCGATCACTCGTAGCAGAAACAGAACGGGTGGCCCGCCGGGTCCGCGTACACCGTGAAGTTATCGCCGCCGCCGGGCAGCTTGGTGGCGCCCAGGGCGAGCACCTTCGCCTCCGCCGCCGGCAGGTCGGCCCGCTCGATGTCGATGTCGAGGTGGACCTGTTGGGGGTGCTTGGCGTCGGGCCACTGCGGGGGCACGTGGTCGGGGGCGAGCTGAAAAGCCAGGTGCGGCGTCTCGTCACCGGCGAGCGTGACCCAGTCGTCCTCGACACGCGTGATCGGCTTGCCGAGGAGCTGCGAGTAGAACTCGGCGAGCGCCTTCGGGTCCGGACAGTCCAGGACGATCACGGAGAGTTTTCCAATCATGCCCACGACTCTGCCACGGCCCTGCGACAGGTTTACGCCTCCGCGAGCCGCCGGCCGGCGTCGCGGCACGCCCGCAGCACGTCGCGCGCGTAGGTCATGGAGGCGCCGGCGAGCCCGCACGTCGGGGTCACCACGACCTGGTGGGCCGCCTGGGCGGCCGGGAAGCCGAGCCGGTGCCACAACGCGCGCACCTTGTCGGCGACCTGAGCCGAGGTGGGCGCCCGGCCCGCGACGCTGGGCGCCGCGCCGGCCAGCAAGCCCATGCCCGCGTCCAGCGCCTCGCCGAGCGGGTCGAGGTCGGTCAGCAGGGACAGGTCGAGCCCCACGCCGCGCACCCCGGCCTCGCGCAGCAGCCGTACGGGCACGTCGGCCGCGCAGGAATGCACGACGACCGGTACGCCCACCGTGTCCACGAGCGACCGGAGGCTGTCGCGGACGGCCGCCTCCGGCACCGCCCGCAGGGTCTGCCAGCCGCTCTCCGTCGGCACGGTCCCGGCCAGGACGGCCGGCAGCCAGGGCTCGTCAAGCTGCAGGACGACCTGCGCCCCGGGCAGCCGGCGCGACACCTCGGCCACGTGCACGGCCAGGCCCTCGGTCAGCGACTCGCACACGTCCCGGGCGGCGCCGTGGTCGCGCAGCAGGCGCCCGCCGATGGGCAGCTCGACGCTCGCGGCCATCGTCCATGGGCCGGCGGCCTGCACCTTGAGCGGGCCGGTGAGGCCCTCGCCCAGCTCCGTCAGCGCGTCCAGGTCGCGTTCGCGCAGGTCGTGCGTACGAAGAAGGTCGCGGCCCGGGTGGGCGGCGACCCGCCACCGGCCCGCGTAGAGCTCCACCGGCAGTTCGATGAGCAGGCCGGCGGTGCGTCCGATGAGGTCGGCGCCCGGCCCCCGGTTGGGCAGCTCAGGCAGGTGCGGCAGGTCGGGCAGCTCGCCGAGGACGACCTTGACGGCCTCACGGATGTCGGTCCCGGGCAGCGACCCCACCCCGGTGGCGGTCCCCGCCCCCCAAACCCACGCGTCGTCCGTCACGCCATCAGACGCTACCGTGCCGCGCGACGGGAAACCGCTTCAGCGGGCAGAGGAGATGGTGGCTGAGCCCAGGACGACGTCGCCCTGCGGGTCGGGGCGGTAGGCGACCAGCGCCTGGCCGGCCGCGACGCCGCGCACCGGCCGACCCAGCTCGGCGTTCAGCGAACCGCCCTCGACCGTGACGACCCCGGGCACGGTCTCCCCGTGGGCGCGCAGCTGCAGGTGCGCCTCCACCGGGCCGCTCGGCAGGGGTCCACCGGTCCACACCGGACGGTCTGCCACCACGGTGCTGACCTCGAGTGCCTCCAGAGGCCCCACGGTCACGGTGTTGGTGACCGGGGTGATGGACAGGACGTAGCGGGGGCGGCCGTCCGGCGCGGGCACCCGCAGGTCGAGCCCGCGACGCTGGCCCACCGTGAACGCAAACGCGCCCTGGTGGCGGCCGAGGACCGCGCCGGAGGTGTCCACGATGTCCCCGGGCGCCTCCCCCAGCCGCTCGGCCAGGAAGCCACGGGTGTCGCCGTCGGCGATGAAGCAGATGTCGTGCGAGTCGGGCTTGTCTGCCACGGCGAGGCCCCGCGCGGCGGCCTCCTCCCGCACCCCGGCCTTGGTCGTGTCGCCGAGGGGGAACATCGACCGGTCGAGCTGCTCGCGGGTGAGCACGGCCAGCACGTAGGACTGGTCCTTGGCGAGGTCGACGGAGCGGCGCAGCAGGCCGTCGGCGCCCAGCCGGGCGTGGTGGCCGGTGACCACGGCGTCGAAGCCCAGGGCGATCGCCCGGTCCAGCACCGCCGCGAACTTGATCTTCTCGTTGCACCGGAGGCAGGGGTTCGGCGTACGGCCCGCCGCGTACTCGGCGACGAAGTCGTCGACGACCGAGGAGTGGAACTCGTCGGCCATGTCCCACACGTAGAACGGGATGGCGATCACGTCGGCCGCCCGGCGAGCGTCGCGGGAGTCCTCCAGCGTGCAGCAGCCGCGCGCGCCCGTACGGTAGGTCTGCGGGTTGCGCGCCAGCGCCAGGTGCACGCCGGTGACGTCGTGCCCGGCGTCCACGGCCCGCGCGGCCGCCACCGCCGAGTCGACGCCGCCCGACATCGCCGCGAGTACGCGCACGCTCCGCCCGCCTTTACAAGATCTTGATTGGTACGCCCATTCGAGAGTACCCGCGTCAGCGCGCGGCCTTGAGCGCCCCGGCACGTCGCGCGCGCTCCACGGCGGCCGGCAGGGCGGCCACGACGTCGGCCACATCGGCCGCGGTCGAGGTCTGCCCGAGGGTGAACCGCAGCGAGCCGCGGGCGCGGGAGTCGTCGGCGCCCATGGCGAGCAGCACGTGCGAGGGCTGGGCGACGCCGGCGGAGCAGGCCGACCCGGTGGAGCAGGCGATGCCCTGCGCGTCGAGCAGCAGCAGGAGGGCGTCGCCCTCGCAGCCGGGGAACGAGAAGTGGGCGTTGCCGGGCAGCCGCTCGACCGGGTCGCCGTTGAGGACGGCGTCCGGCACGGCCGCGCGGACGCCGGCGACCAGCTCGTCGCGCAGCGCGCCGACCCGGAGCGCGAACTCGGTCTGGTGCTTGACGGCGAGCTCCGTGGCCACCGCGAACGCGCTGATGCCGGCCACGTCGATGGTGCCCGATCGCACGTCGCGCTCCTGACCCCCGCCGTGCAGCAGCGGGGTGCACTCGATGTCGCGGCCCAGGACGAGCGCGCCGACCCCGACCGGGCCACCGAGCTTGTGCCCGCTCAGCGTCAGGCCACCGACCCCGGCGGCCGCGACATCGACCGGCACCTGCCCGACGGCCTGGACGGCGTCGGTGTGGAACGGGATCCCGCGCTCCGCCGCCGCGGCGGCGGACTCGGCGATCGGCTGCAGCGTGCCGACCTCGTTGTTGGCCCACATCAGCGTGACGAGGGCGACCTCGTCGGCGTACTGGTCGAGCGCCGCGCGGACCGCCCCGGCGGGCACGGCGCCGCTCTCGTCGGCCGGCAGCCAGGTGACCTCGGCGCCCTCCCGCTCGACCAGCCAGTGCACGGCGTCGAGCACGGCGTGGTGCTCGACCGCGCTGGCCACGACGCGGCGGCGCCCGGCGTCGGCGGCGCGGCGGGCCCAGAAGATGCCCTTCACGGCGAGGTTGTCGCTCTCCGTGCCGCCGCCGGTGAAGATGATCTCGGAGGGGCGGCAGCCCAGCGCCGCGGCGACCCGCTCGCGGGCCTCCTCGACCCGGCGGCGGGCCAGCCGCCCGGGGGCGTGCAGCGACGAGGCGTTGCCGACCTCGCGGGCGGCCGACACGTAGGCGTCGAGCGCCTCCGGCAGCATCGGTGTAGTCGCGGCGTGATCGAGGTAGGCCATCGCATCCAGCGTAATCGGCACCATGACCCCGGCCCAGCCGCCCCGGCGCCGCTCGCGCTCCGCGCGATTTCTCATCCCGCCGGGGGACGGGTAGAGGGGCGGCCGGCGTGCCGGCCGCCCCTCGCGGGACCCCCCAGCCCCGTCAACCGGACCACCGGGGTGCTGGCAGCCCGTCCGTACGAGTGGAGCCGTCGGTCGCGTCGACCGCACCGCGCGCCGCTGACGTGCGCTCCCGAGGGACGGCGAACTGGGAGCGCTTCCACTTGTACGGCGAAGATAGAACCGTGCGGCGGCGGCGCCGAGATCCGGCGACACTCTTCGCAACTCGACCGGCGTTCGGGCTGTTCACCCCCACCTGGGACAGCACCTGCGCGCAGAAAGTTCCAACGCTTTCGAAATCGGCCCGCGGGCGGAAACGTTGCGGGCCGCACCCGTGCGGGTGCGGCCCGGTCCTACGGCCGTTCGGGGCTCAGCCCTTGCGCTTGCGGATCTCCTCGGCGGCCTGCGGAACCACGGCGAACAGGTCGCCGACCACGCCGAAGTCGGCCAGCTCGAAGATCGGTGCCTCGGCGTCCTTGTTCACCGCGACGATCGTCTTCGACGTCTGCATACCGGCCCGGTGCTGGATCGCCCCGGAGATGCCCAGCGCCACGTAGAGCTGCGGCGAGACCGTCTTGCCGGTCTGGCCCACCTGGAACTGGTGCGGGTAGAAGCCCGAGTCGGTGGCCGCGCGCGACGCGCCGACGGCGCCGCCGAGCAGGTCGGCCAGTTCCTCGACGAGCTTGAAGTTGTCCGCGCTGCCCACGCCGCGACCGCCGGAGACGACGATGGAGGCCTCCGTCAGCTCGGGGCGCGCTCCCTTGGCCTCGACGACCCGTTCGACCACACGCGCGGCCTTGTCGGCGTCCGACAGCGTCACGGACACGGGCACCACGGCCGGCGTGGTCGGTGCGGGGGTCGGCGTCACGGACGACGGCCGCACGGTGACCAGCGGGATGCCGCGCGTGACGCGGGACTTCACGATCGTGCCGCCCGCGAACACCACCTGCGTGGCGGTGCCGTCGACGGCCAGCTCGTTGACGTCGATGAGGACGCCGTTGTCGAGGCGCACCGCGAGGCGGCCGGCGATCTCCTTGCCCTCCTGCGTGGAGGGGATGAGCACGGCGGCCGGCGAGGCCTCGCGCACGAGCTGTTCCAGCACGGTCACCTTCGGGGCGACCAGATAGTCGCGCAGCTCCTCGGCGTCGGCGGCGTACACCTTCGTCGCGCCGTACTCCCCGAGGGTCTCCACGACGTCGGCCGGGGCACCCACGACGACCGCGGCCGGCTCGCCGAGCGAACGGGCGATGGTGAGCGCTTCCAGCGTGGCCTTGTTGACCTTGCCGTCGGCGACCTTGACCAGGACGAGAACCTCAGCCATCTCTACCTCACACGAACTTCTCGGACGACAGGAACTCGACCAGCGCCAGGCCACCCTCGCCGGAGTCCTCGACCCGGGTGCCGGCCGCGCGTGGCGGCCGCTTGCTGTGTTCGACCACCGCGGTCGACGCCCCGGTGGCGCCCACCTCGTCGGCGGCGATGCCCAGGTCGGCCAGTGTCAGCGTCTGGATCGGCTTCTTCTTGGCGGCCATGATGCCCTTGAACGAGGGGAAGCGCGGCTCGTTGATGGTGTCCCACACGCTGACGACGGCGGGCGTCGACGCGGTGAGGACCTCGTAGCCCTCCTCGGTCTGCCGCTCGGCCGTCAGCGACGTGCCGTCGACCGTGAGCTTGCGGGTGCCGGTGAGCGCGGGCGCGCCCAGCCGCTCGGCGACCATCTGCGGCACGACCTGGCCGCGCGCGTCCGTGGCCTCGGCGCCGCAGAGGATCAGGTCGGGCGACAGCGTGCGCAGCGCGGCGGCGAGCACCTTGGAGGTGGCCAGCGCGCACGAGCCGGCGAGGGCGTCGTCGACGATGTGCACGCCCTTGTCCGGGCCCATCTGCAGGCCCTTGCGGATCGCCTCGGTGGCGCGCTCGGGGCCCATGGACAGCAGCGTGACCTCGCCGCCGTGCGCCTCCTGGAGCTTGAGCGCCTCCTCGATGGCGTACTCGTCCATCTCGTTGATGACGTTGTTGGCCGACTCCCGGTCGACAGTGTTGTCGTCGCTGCGCAGGCTGCGCTCCGCACTGGAGTCGGGCACCTGCTTGACGAGTACGACGATATTCATCGCTTTCGACGTCCTCCTGCTTGAACGACCGAGCGGTCGTGGTGGCTCTCCCGAATGGTGCCACCCTGCCGGAGCTGGGCAACGGGCAGCCGCGGAGCCCAATGTTACCCACAGGTAAGTTAACCGGGCCCCGACGGATCTATGACTCAGCTCACGACGGCCGCCCCACGCACGCATACTGAGGTGCGGCAGGAGGTGCAAAATGGCAGCTCACGAGCTTGATTCACATGTGATCGTCGATACGGACGCGCTCGCCGCGCCCTCCGGCGACGCGCCGGCGCACCGCTGCCGGGCGGCGCCGGAGGAGCATCTGTGCTCCTGCGGGCGGTTGCGCGAGGACTGCGTGCGCGACACCGTCCGCGCGGTGTGGTCAACGTAACAGTGGCGGCGCCCACACGTACGGCGTCGTGGTGGTGAGCGCGACGAACCCCAGCCGCTGCAGGATCGGCCGGCTGTTGTCAGAGGCGTCCACCTGGAGGACCCGGTAGCCGCGCGCCACCGCCAGGCTCGCCCGCCGGGCGACGAGGGCCTTGTAGATGCCGCGTCCCCGCCACGCGGCCAGCGTCGACCCGCCCCACAGCGTGGCGAACCCGGTACCTGTGACATACCGCACCCACCCGGCTGACACGACCTCCCCGTCCGCCTCCGCCATCACCACGGTGACCGACCCGGGGTCCGCCGCGATCTCCTTGCTGAGCGCCTCGGCCTGCCACGTGCGGTCCGCGCCCCACACCCGCGACTCCATGGCCGCGATCCGCGCCAGGTCCGCGTCGGACACGACCTCCTTGAGGAGTACGCCGTCCGGCGGCGTGAGCCCGGCCGTGCTCAACGGCGCGGCGAGCCCCACGACGACCGTCTCCCGTTCCTCCGGCTCGAACCCCGCGGCGACCAGCCGGTCGGGCAGCGAGGCGGGCAGGTCGTGACCGTGCAGCTTCCACTCCACCCCCTCGCCCCGGGCCGCGAAGTAGTCCCGCTGCCGGGCGATCAGCTCGTCGAGCGCGTCCCCGTCCAGCCCACCGAGATCGCGATAGGTCACGAATCCCTGATTATCGAGTCCGACGAAGCGCAGCAGCGGGCCGTCGGTCTCCACCCGACCGCCTTCCGGCATGGGATCAGGCACGTGGGCCCGGAGGTGGGCGTCGTACTCGGCCAGCAGCCCCGCCAGATCGGCGTCGTTGTCCATGTCCCCAGCCTCCCCCGAGGGCTGCGCCCGGCGGTCGCAGGGTGCATCATTCACCCGTGGCCCGCGTATACCTCCTGCTCTTCATCATCAACCTCGTCCTCGCCGTGGCGGCCCTGATCGACTGCCTGTCGGCCGAGGAGGACGAGATCCGCGCCCTGCCACGCCTCTTCTGGGTGCTCATCATCCTGCTGTTCTCGCCGATCGGCCCGATCGCCTGGTTCATCGCCGGCCGTCCACAACGGACGGCGGCCCGTCCGGGCGGCGCCTGGCGCCCCGGCAACGGTTTCCCCGAGGCGACGCGGCCCCGGCCCCTGGCCCCCGACGACGACCCCGCGTTCCTGGCCAACCTCAACCAGGTCCGCAAGGACGACGAGGAACTCCTGCGGCGTTGGGAGGAGGACCTCCGCCGCCGCGAGGAGGAACTGCGCAACAAGGACGAGGACGACCGCAAGAGCTGACCGGCGGGCCGCGGCCCACGCCGGGTGAGCGCTCAGGCCAGGTTGGAGGAGCGGGGGTAGGCGTCCGTCGGGTCGGTGAGGACGTTGACGAGGTACGGCACGCCGGCGTCGAACGCGCGACGCAGCGCCGGGCCCAGGTCGCCGGGCTTCTCGACGGTCTCCCCCGCCCCGCCGAGCGCGCGGACCACGTCGTCGTAGCGCAGGCCGGGCTGCAGGTCGGCGGCCACGTCGTAGCCGTACATGGCCCGCATGGGGTGCTTCTCCAGCCCCCAGATGCCGTTGTTGCCGACCACGATCACGACCGGCAACCCCTGGCGGGCCAGCGACTCGACGTCCATCAGGGAGAAGCCGGCCGCGCCGTCGCCCATGAGTACGCAGATCTGGCGGTCGGGGTAGGTGACCCGGGCGCCGAGCGCGTACCCCATGCCGGTGCCCAGGCAGCCGTACGGGCCGGGGTCGAGCCACGTGCCGGGCTGGGCCGGCTCCAGGTACCTGCCGGCGTAGGAGACGAAGTCGCCGCCGTCGCCGATGGTGACCGCGTCGGGCTCCAGGACCTTGCGCAGCTCGCCGTAGACGCGGCTGGGCTTGATCGGGTCGGTGTCGGCGTCGAGTTCGGCCAGCTCGGCCTGGCGGGCGGCGTCCTCGATCTGGCGCAGCTGGGTGACCCAGTCGACATGCGCGGCGCGGTTGCCGGCCGGCGCGTCGGCCAGCGCGGACAGGATCAGCCGCAGGTCACCGGCCGGCGAGACGGCCGCGCTGACGTGCTCGGCCCGCTGGGTCGGGGCGTCGACGATGTGGATGACCTGGGCGTCGCCGAAGTCGCCGAAGCTGAGCCGGAAGTCCAGCGGCGTGCCGACGACCGCGACCACGTCGGCGCCGCGCAGCGCGGCCCGGCGCGCCTTGGCGAACGCCAGCGGGTGCTCGGGCGGCAGGCTGCCGCGCCCCATGCCGTTGGTGAAGACCGGTACGTGCAGGGCCTCGGCGGCCTCGCGCAGGGCCGCGGTGGCGTCGCCGGCATACACGTCCGAGCCCACGATGATGACGGGCCGCTGCGCGGCGGCGAGCAGGGCGGCCGCGCGGGCCACCTCGTCGGGGTCGGGCGCGAGCACGGGCGGGGTCGTGGTCTCGGGCTCGGCGCCCTCGCCGTAGCTGAAGATGACGTCGAGCGGCAGGTCGAGGAAGACCGGGCCGCGGTGCGCGGTCAGCGCCGTGAGGGCCGCACCGTGCACGGCGCCGTAGACGTCGTCCGTGCTGGTCACGGTGGCCGCGAGCTTGGTCACGGGCGTGACGAGCGGCACGTGGTCGATCTCCTGCAGGCTGCCGGCGCCCCAGCGGAACTGCGGGGCCCGGCCGCCCAGCACGACGACGGGCGCGCCGTTGAAGTACGCGCTGGTCAGACCCGAGATGCCGTTGGTGACGCCCGGCCCGGCGGTGAGCACGGCGAGCGACGGGCGGCGTTGGAGCTTGGCGACGGCCTCGGCGGCGAACACGGCGGACTGCTCGTGGCGCACGTCGACCAGCCGTACGGCGCCGTCGCTGTTGTGCACGGCGTCGTACAGCGGGAACACGTGCCCGCCGGAGAGGGTGAACATCTCCCGCACGCCGAATGCCCGCAGCGCCGCCAGCGCCAGGTGCCCGCCGTGCCCCTCGACCCGCTCGCCCATGCCGCCTCCTCGCCGTCAAACGCGAATCTTACTCACGACCGAACTCGGGGCGGCGCTTCTCGACGAAGGCGGCCATCCCCTCGGCCCGGTCCGCCGTCGCGAACAGGCCCGCGAACAGTTGACTCTCCCACGCCAGGGCGGCCGGCAGGCTCAGCTCCAGGCCCTCGTCCACGGCCTGCTTCGCCGCGCGCAGGGCCAGGGCCGGTCCGGTCACGTACGGCCGCACGAGCGCCACGGCCGCGTCGTACACCTCGTCGGCGGGTACCACCCGGTCGGCCAGGCCGATGCGCAACGCCTCCGCCGCGTCGACCATGCGGCCCGACATGATCAGCTCCTTGGCCCGGGCCGGGCCGATCAGCCGGGGCAGCCGCTGGGTGCCGCCCGCGCCCGGGATCAGCCCGATTGTGATCTCGGGCTGGCCCAGCTTCGCGTCCTCGGCCACCACCCGCCAGTCGCAGGCCAGGGCCAGCTCGCAGCCGCCGCCGAGCGCGTACCCGTTGATGGCCGCGACCACCGGCTTCGGGATGCGCGCCACCGCGTCGAACGCGCTCGACAGGTCGCGCGCCCGCGCCACCATGTCGGCATAGGACATCCCGGCCATCTCCTTGATGTCCGCGCCGGCCGCGAAGACCTTCCGTCCGCCGTACACGACGACGGCGCGGACCTCGGCCGACGCGGACGCCCACGCGGCCGCGGACCGCAACTGCTCCTGAGTGGCCACGTCGAGCGCGTTCATCGGCGGACGCGCCAGCGTGATGGTGCCGACGCCGTCGGTCACCTCACAGCGCACGTACTCACCCATCGGTCCCTCCTTCGCAGCGCCGTCGCAGGCGAGGTTAGCCCGTCCGGTGACCTGTCGGGGTGGAATCGTTGCCGGGCACCGTCCGCGGGCTCACACTGGTGGTACGGGATCGGAGCCTGCCATGGCCATCTTGTTCAATGAGCGTGACCTGCTCATCACGGATGAACGCGTCCGCACGCCCCGCCGCGAGTACCCGATCCACCGGGTGCGCCGCGCGTGGGTGTCCCTGCCCGAGTCGACGCGGGGCCTGCGCCTCGTCGTCACGGCGCTCCTGGTCGGCGCGGTGGTCGCCGTGGCGGCGTGGGCCGTGGCCAGCGGTTGGCTCACCGACCACTGGATAGCCGTGCCGCTGTTCATCGTCGCGGCCGCCGTCGCCGGCTGGGCCGGCTTCCTGGACCCGCTCGCCATCTACCTGGAGAAGCGCCGGCACGACCTGTGGATCGACGTGGACGGCGTCGCGGTGCACGTGTGGTCGGACAACAAGGTCGAGGTCAACAAGGCGGTACGCGCCATCGACCGCGCCCGGGAACGGCACCGCGACGCCCAGTGGCGTTAGTCGCGCGACACGATCTCGTGGCCGAGGGGGAACAGCGACACCGGCACCAGCTTGATGTTCGCCAGACCCAGCGGGATGCCGATGATGGTGATGAACTGGCCGATCGCCGTCGTGATGTGGCCCAGCGCCAGCCACCAGCCGGCGACGATGAACCAGATCACATTCCCGACCGACGACGCGACCCCGGCCGACTCCTTGCGCACGAGGTCACGCCCGAACGGCCAGAGGCAGTAGTTGGCCATCCGGAACGAGGCCACGCCGAACGGGATCGTCACGATCAGGACATAGCAGATCAGGCCGGCCACGGCGTAGCCGAGCGCCAGGAAGAACCCGCCGAAGATGAGCCAGCCGATGTTCATGATGAGGTTCAGCGTGCTTCGCATACCTCGATGGTGACCGGTGCCGTCCACCCCGGTGCGCTCAGGCGATGTCCCGGCGCCGGAACGCGAACAGGGCCGCGCCGGCGAGCAGCACCACGACCGTGCCGAGGACCGCCGACGACGCGGCCAGGTCCACGACGTAGAACCGGTTGCCGCAGCCCGGGCCGACACCGGCGCAGACGTCGTACTCGTAGAGCTCCACCCGCTGGGTGAGCCAGGCACCGATGTACGTCGACAGCCGGAACCGCTCCGGGAAGCTCGCGTTGAGCACCCCGAACACGAGCAGGGTGCCCAGCTCGACAACGATCGCGTACCCGATGCCGATGCCGAGCGCCGAGGCGGTGTGCCGGCCCAGCGAGGCCAGCGCGAAGCCGATCGCCGCGCTGGCGAGCGCGAGCACGAGCACCCGCAGGCACAGCAGGGCGGTCGACTGCCAGAAGCCGGCCGTGGCACCGTCGACGACGCCCCGCCACTGCGCCACCAGCCCCAGGCCGCCGGTCCACAGCGCCAGGTAGGCCGCGCCGACCGCGGCTGTGCCCAGCAGCGCCGCCGTGAGCTTCGTGGCCAGCAGCGCGACGCGGCGCGGGTACCACAGCGCGAGGTTCGTCATGCCGCCCGAGGTCCATTCGGCGCCCACGAACGACGCCCCGATGGTGAAGGCGAACAGGCACAGCACCAGTGCGGCCAGATAGAGCCAGGTGTCCAGCTCGTACCGCAGGTTGAACTGGTCGGGCAGGTAGGCGACGGGGTCGCTCGGCGAGATGGCGCGGGCCTTCTCCAGGATGCCGGCGCACACCTCGATGCCGCCGTTGCCCCAGGTGCCGCTCGGCGTGGGCGAGGTGACGTCCTCAACACAGTTCTCGTACTCGAGCTGCAACATCTGCTTGTTGAGCTCGAAGTCGCGCTGCGCGGCGTCCTTGGCGGCCGCGTACTGCTCCGGGCCGACGGGCGTGGAGTTGCCCGCGACGGCCGCCAGGACCGTGCCCATGATCAACAAAATGAAGATCGACAGTACGTGCAGGAACCGGCGCGCGAAGAACCGGCTCAGCTCGGTGCGCAGCAGTCTCACTGGGACAGCTCCTCGGCTTTCGCCGGCGCCTCGGTCGGCGCGGGCCAGGGTTCGTCGCGTGACTCGTCCACCGGACGGTGGGTGCCCGGCTCGGGCGTGGTGCCCGTGATCGTGAGGAAGACGCTCTCCAGGTCGGGCGTGAGCGGCGACAGCTCCGTCAGCCAGACGCCCGCGCTGCCAAGCACCTCGCTCACCCGGGCCGGATCGCTCACCCCGCCGACCACCAGGCGGCCGTCGCGGGGCACCACGCTCAGGCCCGCGGCGCTGAGCAGCTCGGCGGCCCGGTCACGGTCGTCGTCGCGGACGCCCACGAGGTGTTCGCCCTTGTCCTGTGTGGCCAGCACGTCCGCGACCGGGCCGGCCGCGACCCGCTTGCCGCGCGAGATGATCGTCACCGAGTCGCAGATCTGCTCGATCTCGTCGAGCAGGTGGCTGGACACGAGCACGGTCGACCCGGCCGCCGCGAGGCCGCGCACCAGGTCGCGCATCTCCCGGATGCCCGCCGGGTCCAGGCCGTTGGCCGGCTCGTCCAGGATCAACAGTTCGGGGGACTTCAGCAGCGCGGTCGCCACGGCCAGCCGCTGCTTCATGCCCAGGGAGTACGTTTTGACCTTCTCGTCGCCGCGCTCGCGCATACCGACCAGCTCCAGCACCTGATCGACCCGGGCGTCCGGCAGCCCGCCGACGCGGGCGAGCAGCGACAACGTGCGCCGGCCGGTGAAGTTGCGGAAGAACTGCGGGCTCTCCACGATCGCGCCGAACCGGTGCACGACCGCGGGCAGCGCCTGCGGCACCGGCTGGCCGAACAGGAACATCCGCCCGGAGTCCGCGCGGGCCAGCCCCAGCAGTGTCCGCAGCGTCGTCGTCTTGCCCGAACCGTTCGGCCCGAGGAACCCGTGCACCTGCCCCGCCGTGACCTGCATATCGAACCCGTTGAGCGCCACGCGTTTGCCGCGCAGCAGGCTGACGTACGTCTTGCGGAGGTTCTCGATCTCGATCACCGCGGCCACAGCGGCCCCTCTCGATCCGGGTGTCGGCACACACTACTGGCCCCGGACCCCGCGCGGGGGGACGGCTGACAGCGGCCCTGGTAGAGCCGCATGGTTGGATAGTCGGCGTGCCACAGGAGCCCCCGCTGGACGCCCCGGTCGACGACGACACCGTGATCGCGGTCCGCAACGCCACCGTGACCCGGGGCGGCAACCATCTGATCCACAACCTCAGCTGGCAGGTCGAGCTCGACGAGCGCTGGGTCGTGCTGGGCCCCAACGGCGCCGGCAAGACCACCCTGCTCAACCTGGCCGCCGCCCGGCTGCACCCCACCCGCGGCCGGGTGTACGTGCTCGGCGAGCGCCTCGGCCGCGTCGACATCAACGAGCTGCGCCCCCGCATCGGCCTGGCCACGGTGGCGCTGCACGACCGGATGCCGCCCGACGAGACCGTGCACAACATCGTGCTGACCGCGGCGTGGTCGGTGCTCGGCCGCTTCCGCGAGTCGTACGACCCGATCGACGAGTCCCGGGCCACGGCCCTGCTGGAGCAGCTCGGCATGGGTCCGCTCGCTTCCCGGCTCTACGGCACCCTGTCGGAGGGCGAGCGCAAGCGGGTCCAGATCGCCCGGGCGCTCATGACCGACCCGGAACTGCTGCTGCTCGACGAGCCGGCCGCGGGCCTGGACCTGGGCGGCCGCGAGGACCTGGTCCGCCGGCTCGCGGAGCTGGCCGCCGACCCGGACTCCCCGGCGCTGGTCCTCGTCACCCACCACGTGGAGGAGATCCCGCCCGGCTTCAGCCACGGCCTGCTCCTCCGCGACGGCGAGGTGGTGGCTCAGGGCCTGCTCAGGGACGTGCTCACCGGGGAGAACCTGACGGCCACGTTCGGCGTACCGCTGCGCGTGGACCACGCCGACGGCCGCTGGTCCGCCCGCGCCGCCTAGTTGAGGTTCTCCAGGAACTTCTTCGCCAGGGGGATGGCCGGGCCGGCCGAGCCGCCCTTCTCCACGAAGACGCAGAACGCGATGTCGTCCTGGTACCCCATGATCCAGCGGTGGTCTTCCTTGGTCTCCTCCGAGTACTCGGCCGTGCCGCTCTTGGCGTAAACCGGGTCGCCGGGCACGTCAACGAGCTGGGTGGCCGTGCCGTCCGTGACGACCTCGCGCATCATCGTGCGCAGCGCCGCGACCGACGACTCCTTCAGCGGGGCCTGCGGGGTGGCCGGCGCGGCGGACGCGGTGGCCCCGGCCGCACCGGCGGGCGGCTCGGTGAACAGCTTCGGCTGCTGCCAGGAACCCCTGGCCACCGCGGCGGCGGCGCCGGCCATGGCGACCGGACTGACGAGCGTGTCTCCCTGGCCGAAGGAGGCCGCCGCGAGGTCGACCTTGGTGATATTGGGGCCGAGCGAGCCCGTGAAGGCGGGGGCGCCGAGCTTCCAGTCCACGCCCACGCCGAGCGCGGCGGCGGCGCCGGCCAGCTGCTCGGGCTGCAACTTGAGGCCGACGTTGATGAAGGCGGTATTGCAGGAACGGGCGAAGTCCTTACGGAACGGGACCTTGCCGAGGAAGGAGTTGTTCGCGTTGTTGAACACCCGGCCCTCGACGGCCAGCGTCTTCGGGCAGTCGACGATGCTGTCGGCGGTGACGAGGCCGGCGTCGAGGCCGGCCAAGGCGGTGACCACCTTGAACGTGGAGCCCGGCGGCACCTGGGCGGTGAAGGCGTAGTTCTCCGTGCCGCCGTTCGGGCCGTTGGCGACGGCCACGACCGCGCCGTCGCTGATCCGGATCGCGACGAGCGAGGTGTTGTACTTCTTCTGGCCGGCGAGCGCGTTGTCGGCCGCGTTCTGGATCTTCTGCACGATCGTGGTCCTGAGCGGGGTGCCGTCGACCGGCGCGACGCGGAACAGCTCGGGGGTCTCGACCTGGGTGCCGTCGCCGTCGACCCGGCCGTTGATGACCACGGCGAAGCCGTTGCGGCCGCGTAGCTGCTCGTCGTAGATCTCCTGCAGGCCACCCTGGCCCACCTGGTCGCCGATCTCGTAGCGGCCCGGGTGGGCGTCCATGTCGTCCTTCTGCACGTCGCCGACCTGGCCGAGCAGGGCGCGGGCGAAGGACCTCGTGGGCGCGAGCATCAGGCTGCGCTCGCGGAAGACCGTGCCGTCCAGGTCGCGGATCTCGCCGCGGATGCGGTTGTAGACCTCTCGGCGCAGGGTCACGATGTCGACCCACGCGTCGGGCTTGGCGGCCTTGATCCGGGCGGGCAGGTCGGTGAGGCCGGCGTCCACGTCGACGGACTTGAGCGCCTCGTCGAGCCGCTTGGTGAGGTCCTCGGCGTCCTTGACCCGGCGCGGTTCGACGCCCACGTCGACGACCGGACGGGGCTTGACGATCGCGTCGCCGCCGCCGTCGAGGACGCTGGCCCGCTGGGCGACGAGGCGCCTGGTGCCGAGCTTGTCGCCGGCCTGCAGCTGCTCGTGCATGGTCGCGGGGGTCCACACGACCGCCCACGTGTCCGCCTTCTTGTGCAGGCGAACGGTCGTGTCGTAGGTCCAGACGATCCCCTCGGCGACCGTCCACTCCACCTTGACGGGCGCGGTCGCGTCCTTCTCCGTGACGGTGGCCTTCGCGGCGGTCAGCTTGATCGGCTTGTCGAGGAGGGTGCCCGACAGGGCCTTGAGCTGGGCGAGCACGTCGGCGGCGGGCATGGTGTCGCCGGTGGCCGCCAGGAAGCCCACCTTCCCGAGGTCCTTGTTCCTCCAGCCCTCCAGGAACGCGCGCACGGTCGGGTCGGGGCCATCGTCCTTGCCGCAGGCGGCGAGGGTGCCAGCGACGACCACCCCCATGACGAGAATGGCGGCGACAAGTCGACGACGCATGCGGTCCCCTCCACACGGTTCGGATCCGGACAGCCCGGGGCATGTCATTGTGCCCGGTCAGGACGACACGCGCTCCGCCCGAAAGCCCCATAACGCTGCAATCTCCGCGGGAATGTGGCGGAACGCATGACGCGAGCCAACCGGCCGGGCGCGTCTGTTCGACTGCCGACAGCGGCCCGTCGCCTAGGACCTAGGCTGGGCCAGACGGGGTCCACAGCGCCGTGGACCCGAGAAGGAGTACGCCCATGGACCGGCGACGCGTGACCCTTGACGCGGATCCCGCCACCCGCCATCCCGATGACCTGATCGACAACGACCTCGTTGACGACGGCCCCGGAGAGGATGCCGAGCTGAATCCACGGGTACCGAACCTCGAACGGCTCGTCGCGGACGCGATGGCCCTGGCGGTCACGCCCGGGCCCCGGGCCGCCGAGCCGGGCGCCATCCGCGGCCCCGCGCTGGCCGACCTCGTCAACCGGTACTGGCGCCACGTGCCGGACGAGGACCTGGCCGGGCATACCGCCGTGAGCATGCTGGCCGCCACCCGGGAGCACGCCGGGCTCGCCGCCCATCGCAAGCCGGGCGAGACGCGCATCGCCGTCGAGTCGTCCGCCGACGGTACGCACACCGTCATCGAGATCGTCACGGACGACATCCCGTTCCTCGTCGACTCCGTGACCGGCGCGCTGGCCCAACGCGACCTGGACCTCGACCTGATCGTCCACCCGCAGCTCGTGGTGCGCCGCGACGCGACCGGCGCGCTCACGGCCGTACGCGCGCACGTGGAGCCCGACGACGCCGAGGACGGCGACCTCGTCGAGAGCTGGATCCGGATGGAGACCGACAAGCTCGGCGACGCCGCCCGCGCCGCGCTGCGCGACGATCTCACCCGCGTACTCTCCGATGTCGCCGAAGCGGTGACCGACTGGCCCGCGATGCGCGAGCGGGCGCTCATCCTGGCCGACGAGATCGCGGCGAACGCCACCGCGCTGCCCGTGCCCGACAAGGACGTCTCCGACTCCGTCGACCTGCTGCGCTGGCTCGTCGAGGACAACTTCACGTTCCTGGGCTACCGGGAGTACCGGCTGGCGGTGGGCGAGAACGGCGAGCGGCAGCTGCGCGCCGTGCGCGGCAGCGGCCTGGGCATCATGCGCGACCAGCCGGGGTCCGTGCGGGTCCTGTCCTCGATGACCCCCGAGGCCCACGCGAAGGTGTTGGAGAAGCGGCTGCTCTTCATCACCAAGGCCAACTCGCGGGCCACGGTGCACCGCACGGCCTACCTGGACTACATCGGCGTGAAGACGTTCGACGCGGACGGCAACGTGCTCGGCGAGGTGCGCTTCCTCGGCCTGTTCACCTCGTCGGCCTACCTGACGTCCGTGCGCGACCTGCCGGTGATCAAGCGGAAGGTGGCCGAGGTGCTGGCCCGTTCGGGCCTCAACACCCGCAGCCACACCGGCCGCGACCTCATGGCGATCCTTGAGGACTACCCGCGCGAGGAACTGTTCCAGATCTCCACGGACGACCTGTACCGCACCGTGCTCGGCGTGCTGCGCCTGGCCGGCCGGCGGCAGGTGCGCATCTTCTGCCGCAAGGACTCCTACGGGCGGTTCATCTCCTGCCTGGTCTACCTGCCCCGCGACCGGTTCAACACCGCCAACCGGCTGCGCATCCAGGACATCCTGCTGCGCGAGCTCAACGGCGTGGGCCTGGACTTCACCACCCGGGTCACGGACGCGACCCTGGCCCGCCTGCATTTCATCGTCCGCACCGACCCGGCCAACCCGCCCGGCGTCGTCGACGCCGACCACCTGTCGGCGCTGATCGCCGAGGCGACCCGGCTGTGGGACGAGGACTTCCGGCTGCTGCTGGAGCGCAAGCTCGGCGAGGACCAGGCCAAGACGCTGGCCGCCCGCTACCGCGGCGCCCTGCCGGAGACCTACAAGGACGAGCACAGCGCGCATGAGGCCGTGCAGGACCTGGCCAAGCTGGAACTGATGGACGAGCCCGGCCAACTCGTGCTGCACCTGTTCCGCCGCCGCAAGAACGACTCCGACGTCCGGTTCAAGGTCTTCCGGTACGGCGAGCCGATGCTGCTGTCGGCCGTCCTGCCCGTGCTGCACTCCCTGGGCGTACGGGTCGTGGACGAGCGCCCGTACGAGGTGCGCCGCGCCGACGGCACGGTGCACATCTACGACTTCGGGCTCATGCTGCCCGAGGGGGCGCTGGCGCTGCCCGAGGTGCGCGCCGACGTGGAGAACGCGTTCTCGGCCGCGTGGCGGGGCGAGGCGGAGGTCGACCACTTCAACGAACTCGTGCTGCGCGCAGGGCTGACCTGGCGGCAGGTGGTCGTCCTGCGGGCCTACGCGAAGTACCTGCGCCAGGCCGGGACGGTGTTCTCCCAGGAGTACATGGAACAGACGCTCACCGCGTACCCGAAGATCTCCGAACTGCTGGTGAACCTGTTCGCCACCCGCTTCGACCCGGGCAGCGGCCTGGGCGCCGAGGATCGGGCCATGCGCTCCAAGCAGCTCATCGAGTCCGTGCGCGAGCAGCTCGACGCGGTCGCGTCGCTCGACCAGGACCGCATCCTGCGCGGTTTTCTCACCCTCATCCAGGCGACGCTGCGCACGTCGTTCTTCCAGCGGGGCGCCGACGGCCGGCCCAAGGCGTATGTCGCGTTCAAGCTGGACCCCCAGTCGCTGCCGGACCTGCCCGCGCCCCGACCCAAGTTCGAGATCTTCGTGTACTCCCCCCGGTTCGAGGGCGTGCACCTGCGCTTCGGCCCGGTCGCGCGCGGCGGCCTGCGCTGGTCCGACCGGCGCGAGGACTTCCGTACGGAAATTCTGGGCCTGGTCAAGGCGCAGTCCGTGAAGAACGCCGTCATCGTGCCCGTGGGCGCCAAGGGCGGCTTCGTGCTCAAGCAGGCGCCGGTGGCCCGCGACGCGCTACAGGCCGAGGGCGTCGCCTGCTACGAGCAGTTCATCTCGGCCATGCTCGACGTGACCGACAACCTCGTGGGCGGCCAGGTCGTCACCCCGCCCGACGTGATCCGCCACGACGGCGACGACCCGTACCTCGTGGTGGCCGCCGACAAGGGCACGGCGAGCTTCTCCGACATCGCCAACAAGATCTCGCTGGAGTACGGGTTCTGGCTGGGCGACGCGTTCGCCTCCGGCGGCTCGGCCGGCTACG
This sequence comes from Luedemannella helvata, assembly GCF_039528415.1. Lineage (NCBI taxonomy): Bacteria > Bacillati > Actinomycetota > Actinomycetes > Micromonosporales > Micromonosporaceae > Luedemannella > Luedemannella helvata. The sequence goes on along the minus strand of NZ_BAAALS010000008.1, from coordinate 125,623 downwards.
ACCACAAGAAGATGGGCATCACCGCGCGGGGCGCGTGGGAGTCCGTGAAGCGGCACTTCCGCGAGATGGACGTCGACACCCAGACCCAGGACTTCACCGTCGTGGGCATCGGCGACATGTCGGGCGACGTGTTCGGCAACGGGATGCTGCTGTCCGAACACATCCGCCTGGTGGCCGCGTTCGACCACCGGCACGTGTTCGTCGACCCGGCGCCCGACGCGGCCACCTCGTACGCCGAGCGGCGGCGCCTGTTCGAGCTGCCGCGCTCGTCGTGGGACGACTACGACCGCTCGCTGATCTCGGCCGGCGGCGGCGTGTGGCCGCGCACGGCCAAGTCCGTTCCGGTCAGCGAGCAGATGCGCGAGGCCCTCGGCATCGAGGACGACTCCGTCACCGCGCTGGCTCCGGTCGACCTCATCAAGGCGATCCTGCGGGCCCCCGTCGACCTGCTGTGGAACGGCGGCATCGGCACGTACGTGAAGGCCGCCACGGAGTCGCACGCCGACGTCGGCGACAAGGCCAACGACGCCGTCCGCGTCAACGGCCGCCAGCTGCGGGCCAAGGTGGTCGGTGAGGGCGGCAACCTGGGCCTGACCCAGCGGGGCCGCGTCGAGTACGCCCTCGCCGGCGGGCGGGTGTGCACGGACTTCATCGACAACTCGGCCGGCGTCGACTGCTCCGACCACGAGGTGAACATCAAGATCCTGCTCGGCGGGGCGGTCGCCGACGGCTCGCTCGCGCTGGCCGACCGGGACACGCTGCTCGCCGAGATGACCGACGAGGTCGCCGACCTGGTGCTCGCCGACAACTACGGGCAGGCGACCGCGCTCGGCAACGCCCGCGTGCAGGCCGACCTGCTGCTGCCCGTACACCGAAGGCAGATCGCGGAGCTGGAGCGCTCCGGCCGGCTGGACCGGGCGCTGGAGGCGCTGCCCACGGACGAGGAACTCGACGCCCGCGGGGCGGGCCTCACCGGGCCCGAACTGGCCGTCCTCATGGCGTACACGAAGATGGCCCTTGAGGACGAGATCGACGAGACGCCGCTGCCGGACGAGGAATGGACCGACCCGGTGCTCGCGTCGTACTTCCCCAGGCCGCTGCGCGAGCGGTACGCCGACCGGATGGCCGGGCACCGGCTGCGCCAGGAGATCGTCTCGACCACGCTGGTCAACGAGATGGTCAACCGGGGCGGCATCACGTTCGCGTTCCGGGTCGCGGAGGAGACGGGCGCGCTGCCGCCGGATGTCCTGCGCGCCTACGTCGTGGCCCGCGAGGTGTACGGCCTGGACGAGCTGTGGGAGGGCGTCGCCGCCCTGGACAACCAGGTGCCCGCCCAGGCCCTGACGGCCGTCTACCTGGAGACCCGCCGGCTGCTCGACCGGGCCGTACGCTGGCTCGTGTCCGGCCGCCGCTCCCCGCTCGACGTGACCGCCGAGATCGAGCGGCTGCGACCGGGGGTCACCGCGCTGCTGCCCCGGCTGGAGGAGCTGTTCCGCGGCCGCGAACGGCAGACGCTGCTCGCCCACATCGACGAGGTGGTGGCCAGGGGCGTGCCCGAGGACCTGGCGCGGGTCGCCTCCCGCGTCATGTACGGCTTCGGCCTGCTCGACATCGTGGAGACCGCGCACGCCACCGGCCGCGACCCGGTCGAGGTCGCCGGCGTGTACTTCGTGCTGTCCGAGCGCTTCGGCATCGACGACCTGCTGTCGAAGATCTCGGCGCTGCCGCGCGAGGACCGCTGGCAGACCCTGGCGCGCATGGCGCTGCGCTACGACCTGTACGCGGCCCTGGCCGGCCTCACCCGGGAGGTGCTCGCGGACACGGACGCCACCGCGCCGGCCGAGGAGCGCGTCACCGCCTGGGAGGCGGCGAACGCCACCTCCATCATGCGGACCCGCAACGCGATCGGCGAGTTCGACGACTCCCGCGCCGACCTCGCGGCCCTGTCGGTGCTGCTGCGCCAGATCCGGACCCTCGTGCGTACCATCGCCTGACGGGTGGTGGCCACCGCGGCCGGCGTGTTCGCCGGCACGAACGTCGACGACCTCGTCGTGCTGACGGTGCTCTTCCTGTCGGCGCGCGCGACCGGCCGGCCCAGGCCGTGGCACATCTGGGCCGGCCAGTACGCCGGCATCGCGGTGCTGGTGGCCGCCTCCGCGCTCGCGGCACTGGGATTGGCGGTCGTGCCCGACGGCTGGGTCCGGTTCCTGGGCCTGATCCCGCTGGCACTCGGCGTGAAGGGTTTCGTGACCGCGGACGGTTCGGGTGAGCCCGTCCCGGGGGTGACCGGATGGGTCTCCGTCGCCGGCATCACGATCGCCAACGGAGCCGACAACATCGCCGTCTACACGCCGCTGCTGCGCACGGTCGGCGCGGCCGACGGCCTGGTCATCACGGCGGTCTTCGCGGTCGGCGTCGCGCTGTGGTGCCTGGCCGGCTCGTGGCTCGGCGCACACCCGCGAGTGATCGCCGTGGTCGAACGCTTCGGGCGCTGGCTCGTGCCCGGCGTGTTCGTCGCGCTCGGCCTGCTGATCCTGTTCGGCCTTTAGCCGGCCTTGAGCAGCTCATCGAGCTTCTCGTAGCCCTCGATGACGCCCTTGTCCATGCCACTGGACACGATCATGTCGCGGATCTCGATCGACTCCACGACGGAGGTGCTCGTCACCCGGGTGCGACCGTCGCCCAGGTCCTCGAAGACCATGGTGTCCAGCGAGACGCCGTCCGGGGCGCCCTCCCAGGTGAAGGTCTGCACGAGGCGCTCGTTCGGGCGTACCTCGTGGAAGGACCCGAAGAACCGGGCCAGCTCCTCCCCGTCACGCCACGCCGCGTACCGGTAGCCGCCGCCCGTGCGGCCGTCCCACTGCTCGATGCGCATCTCCGTCTCCCTGGGGCCGAGCCACCGCCGCACGAGGTCCGGGTCGGTCCACGCCCGGAACACCCGGTCCGGCGGGGCGTCGAAGTCCCGGATGATGCGCAGGGTCGGCAGGTTCGGGTCCACCTCGATACGGGTGTCGTTCGTCGTCATCACGCTGCTCCTCGGTTGTCGTCCTCGTCCGTCTCGGCGTCCAGTTCGGCCAGGACGGCGTCCAGGCGGCGGAACCGTTCCTCGGCCTGCCGCCGGTACCGCTCGATCCAGCCGGTCATCAGGTCGAACACCTCGGCCTCCAGGTGACAGGGCCGCCGCTGCGCGTCCCGCCCCCGGGTGACCAGGCCGGCGTCCTCCAGCACCCGGATGTGCTTGGAGACAGCCTGCAACGAGACGTCGTAGGGCGCGGCCAGATCGCCGACGCTCTTGTCCCCGGCCGCCAGCCGCGCGACGATGTCGCGCCGCGTCGGATCCGCCAGCGCCGCGAACACCCGCGAGAGCCGATCCTCACCCACCGCCGCCTCCATGTTCAACCAATCAGTTGAGTACGACCGTACGCGGCGCGAGGTGGTTTATCAACCATCTGGTTGAGGACGGTCGCCTCTCGGGTTCGACCGTTGACGGGCCCCTTGTCCGCCCCCTTACCCGCGTGGCCCTGCCCCTGGTGCGCGCCGACACCACCCCGCCGCCAAAGTCACGCTTATGGCGGGACGGCGCCACCCGCCCTTCGCCAAAGTCCCGCTTATGGCGGGACAGCGCCACCCACCCTTCGCCAAAGTCACGCTTATGGCGGCACGGCGCCACCCGCCCTTCGCCAAAGTCACGCTTATGGCAGCACGGCGCCGGGCTTCCCCCACCAAAGTCGTGCCATTGGCGAGGCAGCATCACCCTCCCCTCGCCAAAGTCACGCCTTTGGCGATGCCGCGCCACCCACCCCTCGCCAAAGTCACGCTTATGGCGACGTTGCGCCACCCACCCCTCGCCAAAGTCACGCCTTTGGCGACGTTGCGCTGGGCCAGCCTCGCCAAAGTCACGCTTTTGGCGAGATGCACCGGACCTCGCCCGCCAGAGTGACGACTCTGGCGAGCACCTCAGACGAGTCAGCAGGCGCGGCGCGGCGGACGGGCGAAGTCCAGCGCAGCAGCGAGACCCGCACCCCTCGACGGGAGCGGTCAGCAGAGGTGAAGAATCTCGGCGGCCGCGCGGGCGTTGACCGGGGCGGCGCCGAATGTGGCGACGTAGCCCGCGCCGGCCGGGCGCCACGCGGCGGGCCAGCCCATCTCGACGAGGACCACGCCCGGGTGGGCGGCGGCCAGGGACTCGACGAGCGCCCGGGCCCACGGATGGCGGTGGGTGTCCCGGCTCGCGACGACGAGGGGCCGGTCGCCGGCCAGCGACACCAGGTCGGCCACCACCGCGGTGTCCGCGACGGGGTGGACGCCGGGCAGGACGGGCGCGAGCCCCCAGGGGACCTCGCCGACCGCCGCCGTGGCCGGCGGCATGAGCTGCACGACGACCGCGCCCGCCAGGCCGGCCGGCAGCGGGCCCTCGACGCGGACGGCCCGGCGCGCGGCGACCAGGCCCAGCGCATCGTCGTAGCCGCCCACCGGGACGGGGGCGGCCGGCGCACCGAGCATGGCGTTGCGCGCGGCGCTCGCGGCGAGGTCGTCCTCCGTGAGCCGGCCGTCGACCACCGCCGCGATGATCGCCGCGACCGTCTTCTCCACGACCGCCTCGGCGTCGGGCGACTTGGCCAGTTCGCCGCCGAAGCAGAGCAGGTCGTTGCCCGCGGCCAGGGCGCGCACGGCGGCCTCGGGGATGCCGATGGCGCCGCTGGCGCCGCGCATCTCCAGCGCGTCGGAGACGACCGCACCCGTGAAGCCCAGCTCGTCGCGCAGCAGGTCGCGCAGGGTACGACGGCTGAAGGTGGCCGGCTCGGCGCCGGTGAGTTCCGGTACGCGGATGTGCGCCGTCATCACCGAGCGGGCGCCGGCCGCGATGGCCGCCGCGAAGGGCGGCAGTTCGCGCTCGCGCAGCGTGGCCAACGGCGCCTCGACGAGCGGCAGGTCCAGGTGGGAGTCCGTGACGGTGGCGCCGTGGCCCGGGAAGTGCTTGGCGCAGGCGGCCACGCCGGCCGACTGGAGGCCGGCCACGGCGGCGGCGCCGTGCGCGGCGACGCGGGCGGGGTCGGCGCCGAAGCTGCGGGTGCCGATGGCCGGGTTGTCGTCGGCGCTGTTGACGTCGACCGCAGGGGCCATGTCGAGGGTGATGCCGACGGCCGCGAGCCGGACGCCGATGGCCCGGTAGACGGACTCGGTGAGCGCCACGTCGTCGACGACGCCGAGCGCGGCGTTTCCCGGGTACGGGCTGCCGTCGGCGTAGTGCAGGCGGGTGACGTCGCCGCCCTCCTCGTCGGTCGCGATCACGACATCGGGCCGGACCGCGCGTAGCGTCGCCGTCAGTGCGGACACCTGCGCCGCGTCGCGGATGTTGTAGCCGAACAGGGTGTAGCCGCCGAGGCCCTCCTCCACGAGGCGCAGTGCCCAGGCGGGCGGCTGGTGGCCGTGGAAGGCCGGGAGCAGGGTGCTCAGCGCGAGGCGCCGCAGGGGGGACCCGCTCATCGGCCACCACGCACCGTCATCGATAGGATGCGATGCGCCGGGCTACCGTCCGTCCGCACCAGCCAACTCCCTTGCGCCGTCGGGTGAGACTGGCAGCGTTGGGCCGATCGCCCGGCAAGAGGCTTGACCGTACGCTGACAGCATCCGTACGGTCGAGAATCTAATAGGAAACTTTCCTAACCACAAGCTTCGTAGGGTCGTTACCAGAATGAGTCCTGCCCGCCTGCCCGGTACTCCCAGCCTGTTGCGCGCCATCAACGACCGCGCCGCGCTCGAGCTTCTGCTCGACAAGGGTCCCCTGACCCGGGCGCAGCTCGGTGAGCTCACCGGGCTGTCCAAGGTCACCGCCTCCCAGCTCGTGGAGCGCCTGGAGGAACGCCAGCTCGTCGCCCGCGTGGGCGAGCTGGCCGGCGGGCGGGGCCCGAACGCCCAGCTGTACGCCGTCGTGCCGAGCAGCGCGTACGTCATCGGGGTCGAGGTGGGCCCCACCCAGGTCGTCGCCGCGTCCGCCGACATCACCGGCGCCGTCACCTCCCGCGTCGAGGTCACGACCAGGGGCGCCGACGACCCCGTCGGCCTGGTGCACAACGCGGTCATCGAGGCGGCCACTCAGGCGCAGGCGCCGTGGGACCGGGTGCGCCGCGTCGTCCTCGGCACGCCCGGCCTGGTCGACCCGGCCACCGGCGACATCGCGTTCGCGGTCGACCTGCCCAAATGGCACCACGGCCTGCTCGCGGCCCTGCGCTCGGACCTCGACCGGCCGGTCGCGTTCGAGAACGACGTCAACCTCGCCGCCATCGCGGAGGCGCGGGTCGGGGCGGCCCGGGGGGTGGACGACTTCGTGCTCATCTGGCTCAGCCGGGGCGTCGGCCTGGCGGTCGTGCTCGGCGGCAAGCTGCACCGGGGCCACTCCGGCGGCGCGGGCGAGATCGGCTACCTGCCGGTGCCCGGCGCCCCCCTGCCCGACGACGCGCGCCAGCGCAGCCACCGCGGCCTGACCGGCTCGTTCCAGCGGACGGTCAGCGCCGAGGCCGTGCGCGACATGGCGGGCGCGGCCGGGTTCGGCTCCGCCACGGGCGCCGCCGCGCTCGAGGCGGCCGTCGCCGCGGGCGTCGACGGCGAACCGGTCCTCGACGAGCTGGCCCGGCGCGTGGCGCTGGGCGTCGTCGCCGTCTGCGTGGTGCTCGACCCGTCGCTCGTCGTGCTCGCCGGCGACATCGGCAGCGCCGGCGGCGCGGCGCTCGCGAGCCGGGTTCAGGAGCAGGTCGCCCGGCTCGCCCCGGTCTCGCCGACCGTGGTGACGACCCAGGTCCCGCAGGACCCGGTGCTGCGCGGCGCCCTCCTCACGGGGGTGGCCAGCACCCGCGAGGAGGTCTTCACGACCACCCCGGCGTCGGCCTGAGCGTCAGCCCGCGTGCGGGATGCTCGCGCGGGTGGGTTGGGCGGGGATGGGCGGGGTCGGCGCGCCGCCGGTGACCGGGGCGAGGCCGGACACGAGGGTCTGCACGACCTCCCGGGCGTACTCGCCCTCGGGGTCGAAGTCCGGGTCGAAGACGGTCACGTCCAGGCCCAGGCACTCGGCCGACCCGACGAGGCCGCGGATGAGCAGCTCCAGCTCGCTGTGCGAGATGCCGCCCGGGTCGGCCGTGTCCACGGCGGGCATCACGGCCGGGTCGAGGACGTCGACGTCGACATGCACCCAGAAGCCGGCGCAGTCCGTGACCTGCGCGCGCGCCCACTGCGCCGTGCGGGCCGCCCCCTCGGCCCGCACCTCCGGGACGGCCCGGAACGAGAAGCCGCCGGCCTGCAGGTCCATCCGGTACTCCTCCGTGGCCCGGATGCCGAGCAGCACCACGTCGCTGTCGCGCACGTACGGCCGGCGGCCCTCCAGGCCGGCGAGGTTGGCCTGCCCGCGCCCGGTGGCCAGGGCGAGCGCCTCCCCGGCGGCCGCGCCCACGACGGCCGCGTTGCCCGGGTGGCGGAAGTCGGCGTGACCGTCCACATAGATCAGACCGATCCGGCCGCCGATCGCCTCGCCCAAGCGGTTCATGGCGAGGGCGGCGCCCAGCACGACGGAGCAGTCCCCGCCGAGCACCACGGGGAACTCCCCCGCGTCGACCATCACGCCGATGCGGTCGGCGAGCCTGATCGTGTACCCGGCGATCTCGGCCGCCTGGCTCACCCCGTCGCCGGGCCGCCAGTCCCCCGGCTCGTACCTCGGTGGGGTGTGGCAGCCCGCGTCGCGGGCGGCGAGCCGGGTGATCAGGCCCTGATCGCGCAGCGCGCCCGGCGCCTTGCCGCAGCCGGGCACGGAAGTGGGCGTCGGCGGGCGCAGCCCCAGGTTGGAGGGGGCGTCAAGGACGGCGATGCGGCGCATAGGGGGTGGTCGCGCCTCCTTCTAGAACAACGCGCTCGCGAGCGCGCGCCGGGCGTTCGCCACAGCCGGGTCGTCCGGGCCGGCCACCGCGAACAGCCCCACCAGGTGCTGGCGGACACGGTCGCGGTCCTCGCCGAAAACGCGCCGCACCAACGCGATGAGCCGGTTGTAGGCCAGCTCGGCGTTGCCGCTGACCACCTCCAGGTCCGCGGCGCTGAACTGCGCTTCGATGTCGTCGGGCGCCGCGTCGGCGGCCGCGAGCGCCGCCGCCGGGTCGCCGATGCCCTGGACCCGGCGGAAGAGCCCGACCTGCGCCAGGCCGGCCTCCGCGTTGCCGTCCGCGGGACGCTCATTCAAGATCTTCTTGTACGCCGCCTCGGCCGCGTCCAGGTCGCCGGACATGAGCGCGTCATCGGCCGCGGACAGCACCGGGTCCTCCGGCTCGGCCACCTCGACCCCGGACGCCTTGAGCAGGTTGTCCAGCCACTGGCGCAGCTGCGCCTCGGGCACCACGCCGCTGAAGGCGTCGACCGGCTGGCCGCCGAGCACCGCGTACACCATGGGGATGCCCTGCACCCGGAAGGCCTGCGCGAGGCGGGGGTTCGCGTCGACGTCGATCTTGGCAAGCACCCACGCGCCCTGGCCCTCGGCAGCGAGCTTCTCCAGGACCGGTGAGAGCTGCTTGCACGGGCCGCACCACTCGGCCCAGAAGTCGATGACGACGAGCTGGTTCATCGACCGCTCGACGATCTCCGCCTGGAACGTGGCCTCGGTCACGTCGATGACCGTCACGGCGGTGCCGGGCAACGTGGGCGCGGGCGGCGTGCCCGGCGCGGCGCCCTCGGCGCCCCCGGCCGACCCGTTCGCCGGCTGGGCGGGCTGGGCCGGCGTCCGGCTCGCGGCGGCGGCACGGTCGCGCAGCGCGCTGAGGTCGACCGCGCCCCGCGTGAAGATCGACTGACTCCGTGGATCGCTCATGCTCATGGTTGTCTAGTCTGGCACGCGTGGCGCGCCGGCAGCGCGACGCCTAGACGGCAGCGTCGGCTTGTCGCGTCGCGGTCTCCAGCACCGGCTCGCCGTTGGCGAGCAGCGTCACCCCGCCGTCCGAGCGGTCGACCGTGAACAGCGTGCCGGGCGGGAACTCGCCCAGCACCTCCGGCGGCAGCTGGATCGTGCCGTCACCGGCCACCACGGCGAAGTCCTGCCCGTCTCGACCCTCGGCGCCGACCCGCCCGTCGCGGATCGTCACCGCCCGGCCCAGCCGGTTGCCGACCTCGCCGTCGTGGGTCACCACCACGATCGTCGTACCGCGCTCGGCGTTGACGGTCTCCAGGGCGTGCACCACCTCGTCGCGGCCCTCGGCGTCGAGCTGGCTCGTCGGCTCGTCGACCAGCAGCAGGCCCGGGCCGGCCGCGATGCCGACGGCGAGGGCGGCGCGCTGCCGGGCGCCCGGCGCGAGCTGGTCCACCTTGGCCTTGCCCTGGCCGCCCAGGCCCACCAGGTCCAGGATGCGCTCGGGGTCGTCCAGCTTCACGCCCCGCGTACCGGCCGCGCGGGTCTGCGCCAGCCAGATGTTGCGGTGCAGGGACGCGTACGGCAGCAGGTTGCGGGCCGCGCCCTGCAGCACCACACCGACCTCCGTGCCGCGCAGCCGCGAGATCTCCGCGTCCGAGAGCTTGCCCATGTCGTACGTGCCGATGCCCACCCGCCCGGCCGACGGCCGCATGAGGCCCGCCAGCAACGCGATCAGGGTCGACTTGCCGGAGCCCGACGGGCCGACGAAGGCCACCATCTCCCCCGGCGCGATGTGCAGGTCCACGCCGGCGAGCGCCACCACGTCGCCCGCGTCGGCCCGGTAGATGTGCACCACGCGCCGGCAGGTCACAGCCAGTCCGGTCATGAGTAACCACCCTTGCTTCCATTGCGCGCCACGGCGCGTCGCAGCTGTGCGGCGACAATCGCGGCCGCCACGGCGAACAGGACGGTCGCGGCCGCCCACGGCAGCAGGACGGCGTCCGGGGACGGCCAGCGCGGCGGCGTGATGGCCACGAGCTGGTCGACGAAGATCGGTAGCTGGTCTCCCGCGACGGTCCACGCGAGCGCGGCCGCGCCGAGGCCGAGGACGGCGCCCGCCAGCACCACGGTCAGGTTGCCCCACAACGCCGCCCGGCGTACGTCGCGCCGACGCAGGCCCTGCCAGCGCAGGTAGCGCAGGTCGTCCGCGCGACGGCGGCGGTCCACGGCCGCGACGAGCCCGATGCCCCCGACCGCGAGCAGGACGCCGAACCCGGCCGCCACGACGTAGAACCACAGCGCGAGCGCGGAGCCCTGCCAGGCCAGCGAGGCCTCCTCGGCGGCGATGCCGAGCTCCTTGCGCACCGGCAGGCCGGCCGCGCGCAGCTTGGCCACGATGTCGGCGGGAGCGGCCGGGCCCAGCCACACCTCGGCCCCGTTGACGGAGTTGTCCGCCGCCGCCGAGCGCGACAGGTACTCGAGGTCCACCAGCATGCCCGCGCTGCCCAGGCGCGGCAGGGAGACCGGCTTGGCGGCCCGCAGGACCCGCAGCCGCGCGCCATCGAACCCGGAGACCTCGTTGCGGTACGGCGGCTCCCCCGTCGACGCGATCGGCAGCGGCACCGGCGCGTCGACCGGGCGCGCGCCCAGCGGGTTGCCCAACCAGCCGGAGCCGGAGATCCGCAGGCCCTCACCGTCCGCCCGCACCATGCTGCCGTCGTCGCTGATGGCGGCCCACCGGTCCGGCGCGGTGAGCTCCCGCCGACCGATGATCGGGGCGGCCGTGCCGCGGGCGGAGATGCCGAACAGCACAGCGTCGACCTGGCCGGTGTCGTCCGTCACGAGGGCCACCTGCGCGAGCCGGCAGCCCTCCGAGCAGGCCGGGACCGCCACGTCGTACGTGTGCCGACCGGCGCGCAGCACGCCCAGCGACACCGTGACGTCGCCCGCGCCGCTGAGCCGCGTGAGGATCAGCTTGCCCTCAAGCCGCTGGCCGCCCAGGTAGTTGCCGTTCTCGATGTCGACCCGGAGCGCGCGCGCCTTGAGCACGAACGGTTGCGGCGCGCTCGGCCGCAGCAGCCGGGCGGTCTCCGCCGCGCCGGTCGGGCCGAAGCTCGCCCGCCACTGCGCGACATTGGCCAGCCGGGTGCTGTCCACCGCGAGGCCGGGCAGCTCCCCGGCCGACTGCGGCGTCGGCGCGACCGCCATGGCGAACGCGCCGTCCGGGTCGACCGAGCGCGTCGCGTTGAGCAGCAGCTGGGTCGATACCGCGTCGATTTCGAGCACGCGGGTGGCGCCGACCGAGATGGTGGCCCGGTCGTGGCGGGCCTGGGCGGCCACCTCGACCCCCGCGGCCGCGAAGCCGAGCAGCGCCGTGGCGACCGTGAGCAGCACCAGCAGCCGGTGGCTGCCGGGCCGGCGGGCCAGCTGCACGGCCGCCAGGCCAAGGCCGAGGCGGCCCCGGCGCATCGCGGCGCGGGCGACCGCGCCGGCGAGCGGCACGACCGCGCGGGCGGCCAGGAGCGCCACGGCGGCGATGACGAGACCGGGCAGCAGGGCCGCGATGCCGGCGAACCCCGTACCCGCGCCGCGCAACTGGATCGCGGCCGCCACAGCGAGCGCGACGACGAGGACCTCCAGCACCACCGAGCGCCACGCCCGGCCCCGACCGGCGACCCGGCGCAGCAGCTCGGCGACGGAGGTGCCCAGATCACGGCGCAGGCCGAAGAACGCGGCCACGAGCGCGCCGCCGAGCGCGGCCAGGGCGTACGGCACGGTGTCCAGCGACGGGCCGACCACGGCGTCGAACTGTGACCAGGCCACGAACGCGACGGCGGCGTGGCCCAGGGCGTACCCGACGGGCACGCCGAGCAGGATCATGAGAATGACCTCGCCGCTGGCCAGCCACCACCGACCGAGCGGGCTCGCGCCGCGCAGGGCGACCAGCCCGAGTTCGTACCGGCGGCCCGCGGTGCCGTAGGAGACCGCCAGGTAGATGACGAACAGGCACAGGGCGACGAGCGGCACGAACGCGACCGGTACCAGCGTGTGCGCGGTGTCCATGCTGGCCTGGATGCGGTCGAGCAGCGCGGGGATCTCCGTCGAGACGGCCAGCGACTCGGCCTCGCCGAGGCGGTCGGTGAGCACGGTGAGGTTGTTACGCAGTTCGGCCAGCCCGTCCGCGGTCACCGCGTCGGCGCGCAGCACCGCGTCGATGGACTGCCACTGCGTGTACGAGTTGATGTAGCCGATGGTCCGCCGGCTCATGAACACCGGCTCGGCGCGCTCGCCCTTGCCGTCGACGGAGAAGTAACCGGCGCGGCCCCAGTACAGGTCCTCGGGGTCGGTCGGGGTGTAGGTGCCCACGACGTTGAGCACGTGCGGGTTGCCGGCCGGATAGGCCACACCGGTCGACGGGTTGTAACGGACCTCGTCAGCGGTGACCTTGCTGCCCGGCCCGAGGCCCGTCCGCTGCGCGGTGCGCGCGCCGATCACGACCTCGTAGTTGCCCTGGGCGCAGCGCCCGCGCTCGATCGTCAGGTGGGCGCAGTTGTCCTCGCGGAAGATGACCCGCGAGATGCCCGACCCGAACCCGAACATCGAGATCTCGATCGCGTACACCTGGTCGAAGGCCGGCATCTGGAGCACCGCCGGCACGAACTGCGAGAACTCGCCCGAGGTGTTGACGCCCTCGGACGACACCGAACCCAGGGTCAGCATCCGCTCGGTGGCGCTCGCGTCCGCCGTCTCGTGCGCGACGATGGCCGCGTCCACGGCGTGCAGGCTGGCCGGCCCGGCGACCGCCGCCCCGGTCGTGAAGGCGCACAGCAGCAGCACGGTGAGGGCCTGCGCGCGGCGGGCCCGCAGCATCGCGAGGACCAGGGCGATCACGAGCGGCCTCCCGGCTGCCAGACCCGCACGGTGCGGATCATCTGGGCGGTCGCCACCGCGGTGGCGCCCACGAGCACCACGACCGCCACGGCGGCCGCGATCAGCAGGGGCACGGGCTCGGCCCCGGTGCGGATCGGCAACACCGACCAGCCGTCGGTGAAGACCGGCGCCGCGGCCTCGACGATGAGCCGCGCGAGGATCGCCGACAACAGACCAGCGAGTACGGCGCCGCCGACGAGCGCGCCGTAGCTGGCGTAGCCGGCCAGGCGCACCACCCGGTGGGGCACGCCCTGCGCGCGCAGCGCGGCGAGTTCGCCGGCGCGGGGGCGGCGCTCGACGGCCGCGACGACGAACAGCGAGCCGGCGGCCAGCGCCAGCCCGACCAGCGCCGTGAAGACCAGGTAGCGCAGTGCCGCGGCGGGACCCTGCCGCGCGTACCGACCTGCCGCCTCGTCGACCGTGCGCTGATTGATCACGTTCAGGCCGGCGTCGGCGAGCCGGGCGGTGAGCGCTTCGGGCGCGTCGTCGGTGAGCCAGACCTCGTAGGCGACCGCCTCGGCAACGGCGGTGCTGGTCCGCGCGGCGGCGGTCAGGTCGACCAGGACGGCGTCCGCGCCGAAGCCGGGCAGCACGTCGGCTGTCCGCGCGATCCGGTAGGGCACGTCGTCCACCCCCAGCGGGGAGATGCGGTTGTCACCGAGCGGGTCGGCGGCGGGTGCCCTGCCGGCGCGCACGACCGGCAGCGGCACGACCGCGTCCGCGACGAACACCCGTCGGTCGACCTGCCGCTGCTCGCCGGCGGGGAAGCCGTTGGTGATGGTGAGGACGCCGTGCCCGGCCTCGAGTTCCACGCCGCCGCCGGCCGGGACCACGGACCCGCGCCAACGCGCCACGTCGCCGAAGGCGTCCGGGGTGATCAACACGCCGCCGGGCCCGTCGAGGCGGTGCAGCGACACCGCGGCGCGCACCGGCCCGTCCACCTCGACGCTGACCAGCCGGCACGGCCGATCGGCCGGGCAGCCGGTGAGCGTGAACGGGTACGTGCGGGTGCCGCCCTTGATCGGGCCGATCGTGATGATCTGCGTGGCGCCGCCGGCGCCCATCACGGTCACCTCGAGCTCAGGCGCCGCGATGCCCGCCGCCCCCGGGTCGTTGTCGAAGTCGATCGCCGAGCGGGGAACGGGGTTCGCCGCGGTCAGCACCAGCGTGCCGTCCGTGAGGGTGATGCTGGGCGGCGCGGAGGGCTTCAGGGCGGTCGCCACCTCGGCGCGTGAGGGCGCGCCGTACTCGTCGTTCCAGAGGGCGACCCGCGCGAGCCGGTCACTGTCGACGGCGAGCAACCGCCCGCTCACGGAGCCCGAGCCGCGCGCGACCGCCATGGCGTAGCGCCCCTCCGGGTCGGCCGCGTGCGTCCCCGTCAGCAGGTGGGTGGCGTTGGTCGCGGTGACCGTGAGCACCCGCGACGCGCCCAGTTCCTGGGCGGCCCGCCCGTGCCACGCGTCGCGCGAGGAGAACCAGGTCAGGCTCGCCGTGGCCAGCACGCAGACCGCGACCACCAGCATGGCCAGCACCCGGTGCGTGCCCGGGCGGCGGGCCACGTGCAGCGCCGCCAGCGCGAACGCCGGCCGGCCGGAGCGCAGCGCGGCGCGTCCCGCACGGCCGGCCACGATCGGCAGCAGGCGCGCCACGATCAGCCCGATGGCCAGGGCCATCAGGCCCGGAGCGAGCAACGGCAGGGCGCTGACGCGGGTGCCGCCGCTCTCGGCCCAGCCCTGGTACACCCCGGCGAGCGCGAGCGCGGCGATCAGCAGGTCGATGATGTCGGCCCGCCAGCCGGCCCGGCGCGCGGGCACCCGGCGCAGCAGGCCGGTGACGGAGGAGCCCAGCGCCCGCCACTCGGCGATGACGGCCGACACCAGCGCGCCGAAGGCGGCGACGCCCGCCGCCGCGAGCGACAGCCACAGCGGGGTGCCGCCGATGGCCGGCAACGCCGCGCCACCGGCGAGGCCGGCGAGCACGCGGGCCGCGAGGTAGCCGCCGGCCCAGCCGAGCACGGCGCCGATCAGCATCGGCCAGGCGCTCTGCTCGGCGGTGAGGGCCCATACCCGCCACGGCGCCGCGCCGCGCAGCTTGAGCAGGCCGATGTCGGGCCGCCGCTCCTCGGCCGTGTGGCGCACCGCGAGGAACAGCGCGAACCAGCACAGCAGCAGCAACTGGGCGACGGCGACGCCCACCCCCACCCGGACGAGGTTCTGGTCGCGGGCGATCAGGTTGGCCAGCACGTCCGCGCTGGTAATGGGGTTGAAATCGGCGATCTTGAGGTCGTGCCGGGTGCGGGCCAGCTCGGCGCGCAGGTCGTAGCCGTCCGTGCGACCGAACAGGTTGTCGGGCAGCCGCGCGTGGTAGATCATGTCGATCCGGTCGGCGTTGCCGGCCAGCAGGGCTGGCTCGTCGACGAAGGCCGCGTCGGAGAAGCTGCCCGGCCCCCGGCCCCGGCTGCGGCTGCCCTGGTTGTCGAGCAGGTCGGTGTCCACCCAGTACGGGTCGAGCAGCACCGCGGGGCGGTAGATGCCCACGATCGTCACCGGTACGGCCTGCTTGAACCGGAACGAGGTGAGCGAGATCCGCGCGCCCTTGTCGACGCCCAGCTTCTTGGCCACAGCCTCGGAGACGATCACCTGGTCGGCCCCGCGCGGACACGACCCGTCGATGACGAGGTGTTCGCACACCTGCTCGCGGTGGGCGATCGGCAGGGTCGCCGACTCGTCCTTGTACTTCGCGGTGCCATCGACATGGTCGCCCACCGTGGCGGTCGTGCCGGGCAGGTTGAGCAGGCCGGCGATCCGCTCCTTCGCGGCGGGCAGCGGCGACGGACCGTCCGGGGTGACACGCAGCGAGCCCTTGACGATGTAGACGCGCTCGCGGGCGGTGGACGCGGCCACGTCAGCGGCGGCCACGGAGTCGACGGCTGACGACAGGTACCACGGTGCCGCGGCGGCCGCACCCACGGCGAGGACGGTGAGGACGAGCAGCCACACCGCCTGCGCCCGGCGGGCCACGAGGGCACTCAACACCAAGCCGAACATCGACACCCCGTCGCTCGTCGTACCCGCGCTACGCGGGAGCGGGCGCGGCGGGCGTCAGCTTAGGCGATCGGCGTGGAAATGTGGATGCTCAGAACCTTGCCGGTTCCCGGTAACTGCCCCATTCGTCACGCAACGCGCCGCAGATCTCACCAAGCGTGGCCTCCGCGCGGACCGCGTCCAGCATCGGCGGGACGAGGTTGCCGTCACCGCGGGCGACCTCCACCATCCGGGCGAGTGCGATCTCCACAGTGGAGGCGTCGCGGCCGGCCTTCCGCTCGCCGAGCACCCGGCGTTGTTCCCGTTCCACCTCGTGCGACACCCGCAGGATCTCCAGATCGCTCGTGACCGTGCCGGTGTGGCAGTTGACCCCCACGATGCGCTTGGCGCCCTTCTCCAGCGCCTGCTGGTAGGCGAAGGCCGAGTCGGCGATGGCCGCCGTGAACCAGCCGTCCTCGATGCCGCGCAGGATGCCGCTGGTCATCGAGCCGTCCCCGCCGAGCGCCGTGATCCGCTCGAAGATGTCCTCCGCGTCGCGCTCGATGCGGTCGGTGAGCGCCTCGACGTACCAGGAACCGCCCAGCGGGTCGACCACGTTGGCCACCCCCGTCTCCTCCATGAGCACCTGCTGCGTGCGCAGCGCGATCTCGGCGCTCGCGTCCGTCGGCAGGGCCAGGGTCTCGTCGAGGGCGTTCGTGTGCAGCGAGTTCGTGCCCCCGAGCACGGCCGACAGGGCCTCGATCGCCGTGCGTACCACGTTGTTGTAGGGCTGTTGCGCGGTGAGTGAGACGCCCGCGGTCTGGGTGTGGAAACGCAGCCATTGCGCACGCGGATCGGTCGCGCCGTAGCGGTCGCGCAACCACCGCGCCCAGATGCGGCGGGCGGCCCGGAACTTCGCGATCTCCTCGAAGAAGTCGATGTGCGCGTCGAAGAAGAACGACAGGCCCGGCGCGAACCCGTTCACGTCGAGGCCACGCGAAAGGCCCAACTCGACGTAGGCGAACCCGTCGGCAAGGGTGAACGCCAGCTCCTGCGCGGCCGTCGACCCGGCCTCGCGGATGTGGTAGCCCGACACGGACAGCGGCTTGTAGCGCGGAAGGTTGCCCGCGCAGTACTCCATGAGGTCACCGATCAGCCGCAGGTGCGGCTCCGGCGCGAAGATCCACTCCTTCTGCGCGATGTACTCCTTGAAGATGTCCGTCTGCAGGGTGCCGTCGAGCTTGCCGATGTCGGCGCCCTGCCGCTCGGCCGCCACGAGGTACATACAGAAGATCGGCACGGCCGGGCCGGAGATCGTCATCGAGGTGGTGGTCGTCGCCAGGTCGATGCCGTCGAACAGCACCTCCATGTCGGCGGCCGAGTCCACGGCCACGCCGCAGTGCCCCACCTCGCCGATCGCGTGCGGATCGTCCGAGTCGCGGCCCATGAGCGTCGGCATGTCGAACGCGACGGACAGCCCACCCCCACCCGCGCCCAGAATCATCTTGTACCGCTCGTTGGTCTGGCGCGCGTTGCCGAACCCGGCGAACTGCCGGATGGTCCACGACCGGCCCCGGTAACCCGACGGGTACAGGCCCCGGGTGTACGGGAACTCCCCCGGCCAGCCGACCCGCTCGAACCCGGGGACCTCGACGCCTTCCGGCGGGCCGTAGACGGGTTCGACCTCGTCGCCGGACAGCGTGGTGAAATCCGCGTCCCGAACAGGCGACGCGGCGTACCGGTCCGACCAGCGTTTCCGCCCGGCCTCGATCTCCGCAGGATCCATGCTCAGCCTCCGCGCTTGGAGTGGTCCCCACGATCCTATGCCGCAACCTTAACGATTGCTAAGGAACTGCGCCGGCACCCGCACCACCTGCCCGCACGCGATACCGGCGAACGGGCCCCCTCCCCGCCACCAAAACCACGACCTGGGCGGGCCTCCGCCCACATCCCCGCCCGCACCCCCGCCAAAGGCACGACTATGGCGAACCTCGCCACCCGCACCCCCGCCAAAAGCACGACTATGGCGAACCTCCCCGCCCACACCCCCACCAAAAGCACGACTATGGCGAACCTCCCCGCCCGGGGCATCGCCGCGACGGCCTGGGCGCGCCCCGCCCAACTCCGCATCACCAGAGTCGCAACTTTCGCGACCGACAGACTCCCCACGGCCGCATGATCGTGAAAGATTCGTCGATTCGTGCATGCGGAAAGGACCGGTTGTACTCTTCACGACCGTGACTGAGACCACTCCGCCCGACGAGTCCGACGTCGCCGAGGCGACCGATAACCCCAAGCCGAAGCGGGCCGCGGCGAACGGGACCGCCAAGGCGGACGAGGCCAAAGTGGACACCGACGCCAGCCCGGCCAGCGACGTCGACGCCGACGCCGACGCCGCGACCGACAAGGACGCGACCGGCAAGGCCGCGACCAACCGGGCCGCGACCGGCAAGGACGACGCGGACGTCGAGGACGACACCGATGACGACGACGCGCGACCGCTGCTCGCCGACAAGCGCGGGTCGTCCACGCCGGCCATCGTCGGCGCGGTGATCGCGGTTCTCGTCCTGGCGCTCGGCGTCTGGGGCCTCACCGCCCTGGGTACCTCGGACGACGACGAGGGGAACAAGGCCGCCGCACCGCCGCCGGCCGCCACGAGCGCCCCGGCGCAGGCGGCCCTGGGCGGCCCGGTCGCGCAGCTCGACACGACCGACCCGGCCACCGCGCCGGCCGCGTGCACGTGGACGCCCGCGCCGCAGGAGCATCACAAGGATGTCGGTACGCCGCCGAAGGGCGAGCCGCGCAAGGGCATCGCGACGATGACGATGAACACGACCGTGGGCGTCATCGAGATCGCCATCAACGTGGCGCGTACGCCCTGCACGGCGTGGAGCTTCCACTACCTCGGGGAGAAGAAGTTCTTCAACGACTCGACCTGCCACCGGCTGACCAGCGCCGGGCCGGAGGCGAGCATCGGCATCCTGCAGTGCGGCGACCCGACGAGCACGGGCGGCGGCGGCCCCGCGTACGTGTACGGCGACGAGAACCTTGAGGCGCAGGCCGACCAGGTCTACGAGCGCGGCGTGGTGGCGATGGCCAATGCGGGCCCGAACACCAACGGCAGCCAGTTCTTCATCAACTTCAAGGACGGCGCGCTCAGCAACGCGTACACGCCGTTCGGCGTGGTGACCAAGGGCATGGACATCATCGACACGATCGCCCTGAAGGGCCAGGACAACTCGTACGACCAGGGTGACGGTCGCCCGATCCAGGGCTTCAGCATCATGTCCATCACGGTCAAGATGCCGTAACAGGCCTCAACAAGGTGCGCACTTCGGCGGCATCCGGCCCACCGGTAGGCGCCAAAGTGCGCACCTTGCCGTTGAGGGCGCGCCAGGGGCGCCGCCCGACCGGCGGCGCGAGGCGCAGGGTCAGTGGTATTCCGGCGCGCGGGACTCGTCGTCGCCGACCGGGCCCTTGTCGGGCACGTGGACGTCGTCGACCACGATGTCGCAGGCCGTGACCTCCAGGCCCAGCAGATTCTCGACCGCGCCGATCACCTTCATCCGCACGCTGTCGGTCACCGAGTGGACGACGAAGCCGTACTCGATGACCAGGGTGACCGTGACCGTGGCCTGGCGCCCCTCAAGGCGCACCTTGACCCCCTGGTCGGCGGACTCGCCACCGTCCTTGTCCCGGCCGAACCCGATGCGTTCCTTGACGGAGGCGAACAGCCGGGCGACGTCCCCGCCCAGGTCATACACGCCGGGCACCTCGCGCGCCGCAATGGCCGCGATCTTCTCCACGACCTCGTTGGCGATCGTGGTGGTGCCCCGGTCGGCGGTCAGCTCGGCGTTGTTGCGCATGCGTTCCACCAGGTCGGAGGTGATCCGCCCGGTGGCCGCGCTGACCCGTTCGGCCGTCTCGCGCGCCTTGTCCGCGTACTCCCCGGCCGTCTCACGCGCCTTGTCCGCGTACTCCGTGGCGGTCTCGCGGGCACGGTCGGCGAACTCGGCGGCGGTCTGCTGGGCACCGTCGACGACCTCCACCTGGGTCGAGGGCGCGGCGGTATCGGTCTCGCTCATCCGTTTCTCTCCTTGCTCAGCGCAGGTACTCGGCGGTGCCGTCGAGCAGGTGCAGCTCGCGGTCGCACAGCGCCGCGGCCTCGGGGTCGTGCGTCGCGAAGACCACGGCGGCGCCCCGCTCGGCCTCGGCGCGCAGCAGGTCGATGACGCGCTGGCGGTTCTGCGCGTCGAGTTCGCTGGTCACCTCGTCGGCGAGCAGCACGCGACCGCGCAGCGCGAGGCCGCGGGCCACCGCGGTGCGCTGCTGCTGACCGCCCGAGAGTTCCTCGACGAGTTGGTCGGCCTGCTCGGCGAGGCCCACCGAGTCCAGGGTGTCGACCGTGCGCCGGCGCGCCTCGGCCGGCGAGATGCCGTTCGCGACGAGCGCGACCTGGATGTTCTCCTGCGCCGTCAGGATCGGCGCGAGGCCGTTGTCCTGCGGCACGAGGACGACCTCGGCGGCCACGGCCTGGTCGCGGTCGCGCAGTTGGGCGCCGTCGACGCTGACCACCCCTCCGGCGGGCCTGATCAGCCCGGCCATGGCCCACAGCAGCGTGGTCTTGCCCGCGCCCGACGGCCCGGTCACGGCGAGCACCGTGCCTGGTTCCACGGTCACCGACACGTCCCGCAGCACGACATGCTTGTCGTAGGCGACCGTCACCCGGTCGACCACGAGGGTCTCGCTCACGTGTTTGCCCTCCCCCACGCGGCGGTTCGGGCCACCCCGTCCGCCACCGCGCCATCTTCGCTGCCCGGCCCGGCTCTGCCAACCCCCGGCCGGAAAGCCGACGCTCAGCGGTGGTCGCCGTCCGCGCGTCGGTCCAGGGCCGCGAGCAGCTTCGCTGCCGCCGTGTACGGGTCGGCAGCGCCATCGGCGACCTCGGCGGCGAGGGCGGGCAGGCCGGCGTCGCCCGTGACGGCTTCCAGCCGCGCGCGCAGCCGGCCCAGCGCGATGCGGCCGATCTCGACCTCGGCGCGCTCGCGTCGCCGGCGGGCGAGCACGTCGTGTTCGACGAGCCAGGCGCGGTGCTTGCCGAGCGCCGCGAGGATGTCGTCCATGCCCTCCGCGCGCGCGGCGACGGTGCGCAGGACGGGCGGGCGCCAGTCACCCGGCGCGCGCTCGCCGAGCGCGATAGCGCCCTGGATGTCGCGGTAGGTGACGTCCGCCCCGTCGCGGTCGGCCTTGTTGATGACGAAGATGTCGGCGACTTCGAGGATGCCGGCCTTCACCGCCTGGATGGCGTCGCCCATGCCGGGAGCGAGCAGCACGATCGTGGTGTCGGCGAGGCTGGCGATCTCCACCTCGGCCTGCCCCACGCCGACCGTCTCGACGAGGACGACGTCGCAGCCGGCCGCCTCCAGCACCCGTACGGCCATGGGCGTCGCGGCGGCGAGACCGCCGAGGTGGCCGCGGCTGGACATGGACCGGATGAACACCCCCGAGTCGGTGGCGTGGTCCTGCATGCGCACCCGGTCGCCGAGGATCGCCCCGCCGGTGAACGGGCTGGACGGGTCGACGGCGAGCACCCCCACCCGGCGCCCGGCCGCGCGCAGCGCGCGGACCAGCTCGTTCGTGGTGGTCGACTTGCCCACGCCGGGAGCGCCGGTCAGGCCGATCACCTCGGCGCGGCCGGTGTCGGCGGCCAGCAGTGCGGCCAGCTCGGCCAGTCCGTCGCCGCCCCGCTCGACGAGGCTGATGAGCCGGGCCACCGCCCGCGCGTCGCCGCCGCGGGCGGCGGCGACAGCCGCGGCAAGGTCGGCCCTCATGCCGTCACCTCCGCTGCGCTCCGGCGCCGCCATGAGCCGAACCCGCGCTGATGATTCGCTCGCGGACGCTCGCTCATGCCCTCACCTCCGCTGCGCCCCGGCGCCGCCATGAGCCGAACCTACGCTGACGATTCGCTCGCGGACGCTCGCTCATGCGCGCAGCAGGAGCGCGTCGCCCTGGCCGCCGCCGCCGCACAGGGCCGCGGCGCCGAGGCCGCCGCCGCGTCGACGCAGCTCGAGGGCCAGGGTGAGGGCGAGGCGGGCGCCGGAGGCGCCGACCGGGTGACCCAGCGCGATGGCGCCGCCGTTGACGTTGACGATGTCGGGCGAGATGCCGAGGTCGCGGGTCGACTGGATGCCGACGGCCGCGAACGCCTCGTTGATCTCGACCACGTCGAGGTCGGCGGCGGTGGCGCCGACCTTGGCCAGTGCCTTCTCGATGGCCCGGGACGGCTGGCTGTGCAGGGAGTTGTCGGGGCCGGCGACGCTGCCGTGCGGGCCGATCTCGGCGAGCCAGGTGAGGCCGAGCGCCTCGGCGCGGGCGCGGCTCATGACGACGACGGCGGCCGCGCCGTCGGAGATCGGCGACGAGGTGCCCGCGGTGATGGTGCCGCCGGCGCCGAACGCGGGACGCAGCTTGGCCAGGATCTCCGGGGTGGTGTCGCCGCGCACGCCCTCGTCCTCCGCGATGACGAGCGGGTCGCCGCGCCGCTGGGGCACCTCGACGGGCACGATCTCGTCGGCGAAGACGCCGTTCTTCTGCGCGGCGGCGGCCTTCTGGTGGCTGGCAGCGCCGAACGCGTCCTGCTCCTCGCGGGTGATGCCGAGGCGGGCGGTGTGCCGGTCGGTCGACTCGCCCATGGAGACCTCGTCGTACGCGTCCGTGAGCCCGTCGAACGCCATGTGGTCGACCATGGTCACGTCGCCGTACTTGAACCCGGTGCGCTGGTTGCGCAGCAGGTGCGGGGCGTTGGTCATCGACTCCATACCGCCGGCGACCACGATGTCGACCTCGCCGGCACGGATGAGCTGGTCGGCCAGCCCGATCGCGGTGAGCCCGGAGAGGCAGACCTTGTTGATGCCCAGCGACGGCACCGACATGGGGATCCCGGCGGCGACGGCGGCCTGCCGCGGCGGCATCTGGCCGGCCCCGGCCGGGAGCACCTGCCCCATGATCACGTAGTCGACCTGCTCCGGGGCGACGCCCGCCCGCGCGAGAGCTGCCCGGATGGCGGCCGCGCCCAGCTGCGTGGAGGAGTGATCCTTGAGATTGCCGAGGAGCCGACCCATGGGGGTGCGGGCCCCGTTGACGATGACCGTGGACATGCCGACCTACCCGTCGCTCGCGCCTTAACGCTGGTTCGGGTAAGACTAGCTCCATGGAGAAGATCGGCCTGCTGCGCATTGACCACGTTGGGATCGCCGTCACGGACCTGGACGAGGCGGTGGAGTTCTACGAGCGGGTGTTCGGGATGCGCTGCGCCCACCGGGAGACCAACGTCGAGCAGGGCGTCGAGGAGGCCATGCTCGACGTGGGGCCCGAGGGCGGCGTCGTGCAGCTCCTGGCCCCGCTGACCCCGGAGTCGGCCATCGCCCGCTTCCTGGACCGCTCGGGGCCGGGGGTGCAGCAGGTGGCCTACACGGTGCGCGACGTGGCGGCGGCGTCCGCCGCGCTGCGCGAGCGGGGGCTACGCCTGCTCTATGACGAGCCACGCCGGGGCACCGGCGGCTCATTGATCAACTTCGTCCACCCGAAGGACGCCGGCGGGGTGCTCATCGAGTTGGTCGAGGCGCCGCGGGAATAAACGCGACAATTGATTTTTCTGTCACGTCCAGTGACGGAAGATGCGGAAATAACGTCTTTCATGTCTGGTGTTTCCGCTTTTACGACACGCCGGATAAGGCGGCCGTTTACTGCCCGCTACCGCCGATCATGGCGGTGCCGCACAAGATGTCCATCAGCATGAGGGCAGACATGGCCGTACGCCCTTGCGAAAGGGCAGGGTGGTTCTGCAAGTATGTGCCACATGCCCCAGCAGCAGTCTTCTCTGGCGTTCTTTGACAACGCAAACTCCCAGCCTGACTTCACTGTCGTGCTCCGTGGCTACGACCGTCCTCAGGTTGACGACTTCGTGCAGCGGCTCAACGCTGCCCTCGCCCAGTCCGAGACGGCTCGGGCTGAGGCGGAGCAGCGGCTGACCGAGGCGCAGCGCCGCACCCGCCAGGCGGAGCAGGCGCTCAGCTCAGCGCAGCAGAAGCTGACGGACCAGACCAAGCAGATCGAGGAGAACAGCCGCCCGACGCTGTCTGGCCTGGGCACCCGGGTCGAGCAGATCCTGCGGCTGGCCGAGGAGCAGGCCAACGAGCACCGCGGCGAGTCGAAGCGGGAGTCCGAGGGCATCCTGTCCGGCGCCCGCCTCGAAGCCCGCGAGATCACCGACAAGGCGCGCGCCGAGGCTGCCGCCATGAAGGCGTCCGCCGAGCGGGAGGCGGGCAACCTGCGCACCGCCGCCGAGCGCGAGGCCGCCGAGATGCGCGTGCAGGCCCGCCGCGAGGCCGACACCCTGCGTGCCGACGCCGACCGGGAGACCAAGCAGCTGCGCACCGCCACCGCGCACGAGGTCGCCGAGCTCAAGGCCACGGTCGAGCGCGAGGTCGCGACGCTGCGGGCCACCGCCGAGCGCGAGATCACGCAGCTGCGGGCCAAGGCCGCGCGCGACGCCGAGGAGAAGCGCGCCGAGGCCGCCAAGCTGCACGCCGAGGCGAAGGACAAGCGCGACAAGGACCTGCAGGCCCTGGCGCTGGAGCTGGCCGAGCGCCGCGAGAAGGCCGAGCGCGAGGAGTCGCAGCGCCACGCCGCGGCGGTCGCCAACACGCAGAAGCTGGTCGGCGAGGCCGAGGTGCGGGCGCGGGCGGCGGAGGAGCGGGCCAAGGAGATCGAGCAGCGCGCCGAGGTGCGCCGCGTCGAGTCCGAGCGCCACGCGACCGACACCGTGGAGAAGGCCAAGGCGCTGGCGGAGAAGACCATCAACGAGGCCCGCGCCGAGGCGCACCGGGTGCTCAGCGACGCGCGCAGCGAGGCGGAGATGACCACCACGGCCGCCCGCCGCGAGGTCGAGGACCTGACCCGGCAGAAGGACGCCGTCACGGCGCAGCTGGGCCAGATGCTCTCGGGCCTGGCCGGAATCGTCCCGGGTGTCCCGAACGGCGGCAAGCCCGCCGCCAAGACCGACAAGGACGCGGACGCGACGCAGCGGGTCGCGGCCAACGGCTGACCACCATCGACCGCCGTCCCGTCACGCCAAGCGCGCGCGCCGCGCGTGACGGGACATCGCGTGTGAGGATAGGCCTATGGCACACGGCGCGGAGCTCTACACCCTGACGAACGGTATGACGACCGAACCCACCCCGTTCGAGACCGCCCTACGCGGCTACGAACGCAAGCAGGTCGACCGTTACGTCACCCAGGCGGAAGGGGAGATCGTGGCGCTCGCTGGGGAGCGCGACGAAGCGTTGGATCAGCTGCGTGCGCTCACGGAGCAGGTGCACCAGCTGCAACAGGAGCTGGCGGTGGCGCGCAGGAGCGCGACCGCGCCGGCACCCACCAACGTCTCGTTCCGCCACCTGGGTCCCCGCGTGGAGCAGATCCTCGCGCTCGCCGAGGATCAGGCCGAGGCCATCAAGGCCGAGGCGCTGGAGAGCATCGCCGACCACCAGGCCGAGATCGAGCAGCTGCTGGAGAAGACCCGGGCCGAGGCCGCGTCGGCCACGCGGGACTTCGAGATCTCGCTCGCCGCGCGCCGTGCCGAGGAGGAGGCCGCGCTCACGCAGCGTCGTGAGGCGGCCGATGCCGAGGTGGCGGCCGCGGAGGAGCGGGCGCGGCAGGTGCGCGCCGAGGCCGAGGCCCGCTACGAGGCGGCGAAGCAGGAGTCGGAGCGCGCCGGCAAGGCCACCGCGGAGTATGTGGAGCGCGTGCGCAGCGAGACCGACGCGCATGCCATGCGGGTGCGCGACCAGCTCGACCAGGAGCTCGCGCAGCAGCGCGCCGCGCTGGAGGAGGAGCTGTCGAACCGGCGGCGGGCGGCCGAGCGCGAGCTGGCCCAGCGTCGCGCCGAGGTCGAGCAGGAGCTGAACAACCTGCGGCAGGCCGCCGAGACGCACGCCCGCGAGCTGCGCTCCGAGGCGGAGACGTACGCGGCGAACCTGCGCGCCCGGGCAGACGAACTCAAGGCCGCCGCCGAGGTGGAGCTGCGCGAGGCCAAGGCCGAGGTGCAGCGCACGGAGTCCGAGGCCAAGGCCCACGCCACGGCGCTGGCCCAGGCGAAGTCGGACATGGAGAAGGCGAGCGCCAAGGCCCAGCAGGCCCGGGCCGAGGCCGAGCAGGCCGCTGGCCGGGTCCGCGCGGCCCACGCCGAGGTCGAGCGCGCCAACCAGCAGGCCGAGTCCGTGCGCAGTGAGATCGACCGGCTCACCGCGGAGGCCCGCAAGTCCCGCGACGAGGCGGAGCGCGACCGGGCGGCCGCCGCCGAGGCGCTCGCGGACGCCGAGCACATGCGCGCCGACGCCGAGCACATCCTCACCGCCGCGAAGGCCGGCGCCGAGGCGATGATCAACGCGACCAGGGCGCGGGCCCGGTCGGCGTCGCCCGCCCCGGCCCCGCCGACCGGCGACGAGGAGGCGGAGGCGGGAGCGCGCGCCTGAGCTGACCCGGATCGGTGAGGTGTCGCATATGCAGCACCCATCGCCGACTGACCTTCCCAACCCGAGCAAGTAGGGTGACACCAGTTTTTGCCGGGGAGGAGTGTCGGATGGGTTCGGCTCAAGCGCGGCCGTCGCACCGCGCGAGGCGTCGACGGGTCGTCGCCAGCACCATCCAGTCCGCCGCCGCGGCCGCACTGGGCCTGGTCATCAGCGTGGGGGCCCTGGGCGCGCTGAACGACACGGCGTACCTGCGGATGGTGGACCCGACGCTGCCCGTCGGGCGCGCGCCGCTCGTCATCGCGCTGACCGTCGCCGTCATCGCGCTCGTCCCCCGCTGGGGGATCGTGCGGTGGCTCATCGGGGAGCGCTGCGGGTGGCCCGTGGCCACCGGCGGCGCCCTCATCGCGGCCACGACCGCCCTGCTGACCGAGGGCGGGGCACCGAGCGCGGCCGAGGCCGATGCCGCCACCCTCATGCTCGCCGTAGCCGGCGCGGTCACGCTCGGTGGCGTGCTGCTGGCCGCGGCGGAGGCCACCGCCCGGCTGCGGCTCGCGATCGGCTGCGGGCTCGCGGCCGGCCTCGTCATCGCCCCGCTCGCGTTCGCCGTCGTCGTCGGCCGCGCCGGCCTGGGCACTGTCGGCGACCTGCCCGGCGTCGTGCTGTTCGGAATGCTCGCCGTCGTCGGCGTGGCGGCCACCGTGGCCGACCGCACGGACCCGCGCATCGACCTGGACCGCCTGCCCCGCATCGGGGTGCGCCGGGCCGTCGCCCCGGTCCTCGTGGTGATCGGGGTCATGGTGCTGCCGGTCATCGGCTGGCGCGTACGCGAGACCGTGTCGGGCAAGCTGCGCGGAGCGCTGAGCGAGAAGCGCGCCAACCTGGCCGCCACGGTCGACACCGTCCTGCCGTACGCGGTGGCGGCCGCCGTGCTCGTCCTGCTCATCTGGTACGGCTACCGCCGCGCGGGCGCGCCGCTCGTGCGCCTCATCGTCACCGCCGCCGGCCTCGGCCTGCTGCTGCCGGTCGGCCTGCAGGTCGACCTGCTCGCCCAGCGGTCGGCGGGTGCCGCCGTCGTGGTCGTCGGCGCGGCGGCGGCCCTGGCCGGCGTGCTCCTCGCCCGCCGGGTGCCCCGGGCGCTGCCCTGGGACGCGCTGGGCCTGCTGGCCGGCGCGGGCGGCGTGGTGCTGCTCGGCCGCTCGGTGCGCACCGAGGTCCACTCCCCCGGCGCGATGCAGGCGATGCTGCTCGTCGGGGGCGCCGCGCTGGCCCTGGGCGCGACGCTGACCCCGCTGCTGCGGCCGGAGGCGACCGACCAGCCCGGCACCCGTACCCCCACCGAGACCGTGGGTACCCTGGCCGTCGCGGTCGCCGCCCTGACGACCAGCACCGTGCTGCTCGGGCCCGCCGCGCTGAGCCACATCACCTACCTGCGCACCGGGTTCGGCGTCTACGCGGGGCCGGTGACCCTCGGCGTGCTGGCGCTCGTACTCACCGGGATCTTCCTTTTCGGGCTGGCCATGGCGCGCATCCTGCGCGAGCGCGCGGCCGCGAACATCGCGCCGCCGGCCACGTTGTACCGCAGCACGGCCGCGAGCGCCGGGGAGGCGGAAAAGGCGGAGCGCGCGGCCCGGCCGGCCGGGCCGGCCCCGATGCGACTGGCCACGTTCGAGGACCCGCCACCCGCGGACGACTGGGACCTGCCGCCCTCGGACGAGGTCACCATGGTGGGCACGATGTCGCCGTTGCGGACCACGGCGGCCCCGACCGCGCCCAGCACCCCGGTGCCCACCCAGTGGCCGCCGCTGTCCCCGGAGCTCGGTCACGACGACGAGCCGGACGACAACGACACCGGCATCATGATCGTCCCAACGGACCCGTCGCGCGGGCACGGCACCCGCAACCCCTGGTAACCACGAGCACGAAGGACGGTCATCTCAAGATGCGGGGACTGCTGCGCCAGGCTCGGCTGCTCGTCACGGCGCTCGCGCTGGTCGGCGTCACGGCCACCACCCTGGTCGTCGCTCCGGCTCTGGCCGCCGACGACCCGTGCGCGGACGGCAACCTGATCGTCTGCGAGAACTCGCGCCGCGACGCCGACGCGTCGGCCTGGGCCGGCGGCCGGTCCCCGGAGTGGGACATCGACAAGGCCGGCGACGCGTCCATCCAGGGTTACTCGACCGACATCAGCGTGAACCTCGGCGAGCGCATCGATTTCAAGGTGGACACCGAGGCCAGCGCGTTCGATGTCGACATCTACCGGGTGGGGTGGTACGGCGGAGCGGGCGCCCGCAAGATCGCTTCGCTGGACCCGGGCACGATCGTGGCCCGCCGGCAGCCCCTGTGCCTCACCGATCCCGCGACCGAGCTGCTGGACTGCGGCAACTGGTCGGTGTCCGCGTCGTGGACGGTGCCGGGCGACGCCGTCTCCGGGGTCTACCTGGCCAAGCTGACCCGCCCCGACACGGGCGGGTCGAGCCACATCGTCTTCGTGGTACGCGACGACAGCAGCAAGGCGGCCATGGTCTTCCAGACCTCGGACACGTCGTGGCAGGCGTACAACACGTACGGCGGGTCGAGCTTCTACCAGGGTGAGGCGCACGGCCGGGCGTACAAGCTGTCCTACAACCGGCCGTTCGCCACCCGGGGCCTCAACCGCGGGCAGGACTTCTTCTTCGCCAACGAGTACCCGATGATCCGGTTCCTGGAGCGCAACGGGTACGACGTGACGTACACGACCGGCGTGGACTCCGACCGCCGCGGCCAACTGCTCAAGAACCACAAGGTGTTCCTGTCGGTCGGCCACGACGAGTACTGGTCGGCCAAGCAGCGGACCAATGTCGAGGCCGCCCGCGACGCCGGGGTGCACCTGGCCTTCTTCAGCGGCAACGAGGTCTACTGGCGCACCCGCTGGGAGCCCAGCCAGGACGGCACGAGCACCCCGTACCGGACGCTGGTCTGCTACAAGGAGACCTGGGCCGACGCGAAGATCGACCCGTCCAAGGAGTGGACCGGCACCTGGCGTGACCGGCGGTTCGCCGAGACGGCGACGGTCGGCGAGCCGGAGAACGCCCTCACCGGCACGGCCTACGTGGCCAACTCGACCGACCTGGCCCTACAGGTGTCGACCGAGCAGGCCCGGCTGCGGCTGTGGCGCAACACCAGCATCTCCACGATGACCGCCGGCCAGACCGCCACGCTCGCCCCGCACACGGTCGGGTACGAGTCGAACGAGGACCTGGACAACGGGTACCGCCCGGAGGGCCTGATCCGGATGTCCACCACGGTCGGCCCCACGCCGGAGTACCTGCGGGACGAGGGACGCATCGTGACGCCGGGCACCACGACCCACCACCTGACGCTCTACCGCGCCCGCAGCGGCGCGCTCGTGTTCAGCGCCGGGACGATCCAGTACGCGTGGGGCCTCGACCCCCAGCACGACGGCGCGCAGGAGCCGGCCGACCCGCGCCTGCAGCAGGCGACGATCAACCTGTTCGCGGACATGGGCGTGCAGCCCACCACGCTGATGGACGGGATGGTCGAGGCGACCGCGTCCACGGACAAGACGGCCCCGACGGCGGCCATCACGTGGCCCAAGCGCCCGCAGGTCAAGGTCGGCGAGGAGATCACCGTTCAGGGCAGCGCGGCCGACAACGCCGACGGTCGCGTCGCGGCGGTCGAGGTCTCCCTCGACGGCGGCGACACCTGGCGCCCGGCGATGGGCACCACCTTCTGGTCCTATACCTTCACGGCGACCCGGGAAACGACGCGGGTGCTGGCGCGTGCCATCGACGACAGCGTGAACATCGGCCCCGCCTCACCGCCGCTCGCGGTGCGGGTGACGACCGCCAACTGACGGGAGGACCGCCGTGGAGAACCCCGCCACGGGCGGCCGCCACCGCCGGCCGGAGCCCGACGACCTGGACACCGCGGACACGCTGGTCACCGCCGCGCCCTGGGCTCCGCCCGCGCAGCGCACGGCGCCGGCGCCCTACCCGGCGCCGGCCATCGACCCGCTGGACGCCTCCCCGCTGGACCAGACGGTCGAGATGGCCGGGCTCCCGGACCTGATCGCCCAGGACGCACCGCGCGGCGCCGGTACGCCCGGATCGCCGCCCGACGAGCCGCCCGCCGCCCCCGCGCCCACCGACGGCGAGGACGAGAGCAGCGGGCTCGGCCGAAAAGCCAGCAAGGCGCTCGGCTGGAGCCTGGCGAGCACGATCCTCGGCCGGGTGGGCCGCATCGCGTTCGGCATCTGGATCGCCCGCCTGCTCGGTCCGGACGAGTTCGGCGTCTACGCCCTGGCGTTGGTCTTCCAGCTCGCCATCCTCAGCTTCAACGAACTGGGCGTGAGCCTGGCGATCGTCCGGTGGCCCGGCCACCCGCGGGAGATCGCACCGACGGTGGCGACCATCTCGGTGCTGTCCAGCGTCATCATCTACATCGGCTGCTTCTTCGCCACGCCGTTCATCGCGTCCGCCATGGGCGCCCCGGGCGCCACGCCGGTCATCCGGGTACTCACCCTGAGCGTCATCATCAGCGGGCTCGTGGCCGTGCCCGTCGCGTTGCTGCAGCGCGGCTTCCGGCAGGACAAGCGCACGGTCGCCGACCTGACCACCGCCATCGTCAGCCCGCTCACCTCCATAGCCTGCGCGGTGGCCGGCATGGGCGCCATGAGCCTCGCGGTCGGCACGCTCGCCGGCAGCGTGGTGGGCGCCGCGCTGTTCATCTGGTTTGCCCCCGAGGGCCTGCGCTTCGGCTTCGACCGCGCCATCGCCCGCAAGCTGCTGACGTTCGGCCTGCCGCTGGCCGGGTCGAGCATCGTCGTCTTCGCCGCCGGCAACATCGACAAGATGGTGGTGGGCGCCCTCTTCGGCGTGCGGTCGCTCGGCATCTACACGAACGCGTTCAACCTCTCCAACCTGCCGGTGAGCATCTTCTCCACGCCGATGCGCGCGGTGGCCCCGGCGGCGTTCGCGCGCCTGCAGCACGACAAGCCCCGCATGAACCGGGCCTTCCTCATGTCGTCGGGCCTGCTCGGGGCGATCGCCCTGCCGGCCTGCGTGCTGCTCGCCACCGCGCCGTACCCGCTGATCCGCATCGTCTACGGTACGGCGTGGGAGGCCTCCGCGACCGTGCTGCCGTGGCTGGCGGCGCTGGGCGCGCTGCGCATCTTCTTCGAGCTGATCTACGACTTCTTCGTCGTGCTGGCCAACACCCGCGCGGTGTTCACCATCCAGGTGGTCTGGCTCATCGCGCTCGCCCCGTCGATCTGGGTGGGCTCGCACTTCTTCGGCCTGCCCGGCGCCGCCGCCGCGCAGTTCGCCACCGGCCTGCTCGTGGTGCTGCCGTTGTACCTGCGGGAACTCAGCCGCGCCGGCATCCGGCCCCGATCCATCGCCGGCAGCGTGGCGATGCCGATCGCGGCGGGCGCCGTGGTGGCCGGCCTGGTCCTGCTGATCCAGGTGTTCGTGACGAACGACTGGGTGGTGCTGCCGCTCGTCGGCCTGGTCGGGATGGCCGCGATGGCGGCGGTCCTCTACCGGATGCGCGCCACCCTCAAGTCCCTACGCTCCACCAACCCGGAGTCGACCCCCGCCTAGCCCGCTACGCGCCGAGGCCACCTACGCACCGAATCACGGTCTCGATTCCGTACGTAGGTGGCCTCGGTGTGGCTACGACGGTGCTGCTACGACAGCGTCACGGCAGCCGGGGCAGCACCTGGGTCGCCGCGGCCTTCGCGAAGAGCTTGTCCGCGTCGCCGCCCGCGGGGGTGGTGGCGTAGATGTCGACCTCAATGTGGCCCTTGCGGATGAAGAGGTGGTTGGAGAAGAAGTGCGCGTCGTAGCCGAGGTCCGTCACCGGCTCCGAGTCGGGGTGGTTGGTGCCGAAATCCGCCTCGGTGGTGGGCCCGAGCTGGATGGCCAGCCGTGCCCCGGACAGCTGCCACTGGCAGTACCGGACGGTCGCGTCAGGAGCCGCGTCGTCGCGGTCGACCTGAAGGACCGACGCGCCCCCGGCCAACGCCGTGACCTCCTCCTTGGTGAGCAGGGTACAGACGTCAGGCAGGCCACTCGCCCCGGTGCCGCTGCCGCCCGGGGGCGTGGCGGCGGCGGACGGGGACCCGACGACAATCTCGGTGCCCGTGGTCGCGCCGGGATCGTCGCATCCGGTCAGGGCGAACGCGGCTGCGGTCACCAGAACGGCACCAATGCGGGCCACACGCGGTGGGCAGAAGGGCATCGTCATCTCCTCGGCTGGGGGGCAGTCCGCCGTGAATCTATGCTATGTGGACAGTCCCGGTCGCCAGCTGAGCCGACAGTGGTTCGGGCGGATGGCCGACTGATCACGCATTGAGATCCGGACCGGATTGCGCGCCTGATGTCGCCTGGTGCCCGGAGGCCGCGGTCTCGACGCGGGCGATGAGCTGCTTGAGCCGCTCCATCTCCTCGGCGAGCGCGGTGCTGCCCGCGGCGGTGAGCGTGATCCAGGTGCGGGCCCGCTTGCCGGCGTACCCCTTCTCCACCTCGATCAGGCCGGCCGTCTCGAGGACCCCGAGGTGCTGCGAGAGGTTGCCGGCGGTCAGGTCCAGCTGGGTGCGCAGGTAACCGAACTCGACCCGGCGCGCCTCGTGCGCGATGGCCAGGATGCCCAGCCGCACGCGCTGGTGCACCACGTCGTCGAGTCCGGAGACCGGGTGCGCGGCCTGCGGAGCCCCGGATTCGGCCGTCACCACCGGTGCCACCGCAGGGCGAGCACGAAGCCGACCACGGTCAGCGTCAGGAGTACGGCGTTGACGATGTGCGGGGCTCGGGGCCATCGGCGCTCGAGCGCGAAGCCGACCGCGCCGGCGAGCAGCACGACGCCGTTGATGACCTGCGGCGCCAGGGACATGTCCGGCGTCGGATCCTGGGCGGGCCGCCAGATCGTGTTGATCGGCACCAGCACGATCGCCAGGTAGCCGAGGGTGAACACCGCCAACCCGACGTTGCGTTCCAGCCAGGCCAGCACCAGCAGGGCGACGCCGATCGTGCCCCAGGGTGCGACCAGCCGGTCCAGCAGCATCACCCAGTACGGGAACGGTTCGGTCGGCACCGGGTGGGTGTCGAGGTACAGGCGGAACGACAGCCACACGGCGGTGTGCAGGGCGGTCAGCGCGACGCCGGTGACCACATAGGGCAGCACCCGGGTGCCGAGCCCGCGCGCTCGAGCGACCCGCACGTAGCACCAGGCGATCGCCGCGTACGCCAGCAGCAGCGCCGGGGGCCAGAAGAACGCCGCGTGCCTGATCTCGCAACGCATGCCGTCGGCCACGGAGGAGCAGGTGCTGTCGAGGAAGGCCCAGTCCAGCGGGATCGCCGCGAACGTCACCGCGGACAGCACTAGCAGTGCCACCCAGGTGGCCCGCTGGTCGAGGCGCACCCGGTGGGCGAGCGCGCGCACGTCGGTCAGCAGCCGGCGGGCATCGCCAGCGGCCGGCACGGAGTCAGTTGTCATGCCAATAGGTTTGCACAACAAACCTATTGGCGCTAGTGCCAAACTGAGCCGCCCGACGGGCCGAGGTCAGGGCCTGCGCTCCTCCTTCATGGCCTCGGCGGCCAGGGTCACCGCGTTCATGTCGTCACTCTTGGCCGTGCCGCGCATGCGGTCGACCTTGCGGCGCACCTTGTGCGAGGCGAGCAGGACGGCCGACCGGGCGCCGACCGTGGCCTGGCGCACGGCCGAGGTGTGCCGGGACGCCAGCGCGCTGCGGTAGATCTCCTCCTGCAGCAGGGCCGCCCGTTCCAGGCTGAACCGCCGCAGCGCGAGCTGTCGCCCGTACTCCCCGAGGTTCTCGCGGAGCGCGCTGTCCATGATCAGTGGTTCCAGGATGGCCCGCAGGCGCTCGGCCCCGCCGGTGCCGTTGCCGATGCCGTACCAGCCCTGGCTGAGGAAGAGGTCGACGCTGTCGGGCGTGAGCAGCTGCCAGAAAGCCTGCTCCCCCTGCACGACGAGTGGCTTGCCGAAGGCGAGTGCGCGCAGCGCCGAGCCGCCCATGCCGAGCATGATGTCGGCGGCGTCGTAGGCCGGACGCGGGTCGACCAGCTCCCCGGTCAGCACGACGACCTCCCGGCCCGCGCGCTGGTTCGCCGCGGCCGCGCGCTGCGCGACCTGGTCGCGCGCGTCGCCGTCGCCGGTGATGACCAGCCGTACGGGCCAGCGCAGCCCCAGCTCCCCCACCACATCGACGGCCGTGAGCACGCCCTCCAGCTTCAGCTCGGGCACGAGCCGGCACACGACCCCAATGTCGATCGTCTGGTGGGTGCTGCCCAGGAACCGGTCGCGGAACTCGCGCACCGGCTGGCCCGGCGAGTTCGCCTTCATGTCCACGGGCGGCTCGATCAGGTACGTGGGGCCGGAACGCTTGCGGGCGGTGTGCTGGCGCAGCGCCTCCGTACCCACGATGAGCGGCATGTTGCCCGGCAGGAACGGCGCCACGGCCATCGACATGATCGTGCAGATGGCCACGGCGCGCTCGTTCGGGAACACGGCCGCGACCGCGTCGAGCGCGGGCGGCCACTCGTACCCGTGGATGATGTCGATGTCGTACTGGCGCACCAGCGCGCGCAGCTGCTTGGCCACAGCCGGCGAGGGCCGGCGGCGCTGCGCCGGGATCGCCATCCGCTCCAGGCCCAGCTCCTCCACCCGCCGGCTGAGCGGGCCGTCCTCGCCGATGATGGCGACCTGGTGCCCCAGGTCGCGCACCGCGGCGGCCAGCTCGATCGCGTTGAGCTGGCTGCCGCCCAGCTCCATCGCGTGCGGGTAGACGAGGATCTTCATCGGTTGCCCGTCCGGGAGGGACCGGGCAGCTCCGCCCAGCGGCGCTCGGACACCAGCGCCTGCAGCGCGCGGCGCTGGCCCGGCCGGTTGGCCCGCAGCAGCTGGGTACCGATGACCACGAGCCGGAACGCCGCGCTCGCCACCCGTCCGTGGTACTTGCGGTAGTAGCGCACCTTGTTGACCGCGGTGAGCGCGACGAGCGCGGGGCCCGTACCCGAACCCGCGCCCTTGTGCGTCACCACCGCGTCGGGCAGGTAGCGCACCGCGTAGCCGGACTCGCGCAACCGCCGGCAGTAGTCGGTCTCCTCCGAGTAGAGGAAGAAGCGCTCCTCGTCCCAGGCGCCGACCCGCTGGTCGGCCTCGATCGCGATGAGCAGCGCCGCGCCGGTGGCCCAGTCCACATTGGCCGGCGCGTCGTAGGCGTCCGTGCGCCACACCATCTCCGACAGCGCGGCCGGGCGGTTGCGCCACTTGGCGCCGAGCAGGCCGTCGGCGGCCGAACGCAGCAACGACGGCTCGCGGCGCAGCGACGGCGACGTGTGCCCGTCCTCACCGAGCATCCGGGGCACCACGGCGCCGACGCCGGGCTCGGTCAGCGCCGCGCAGAGCCGGCGGATGGACCCGGGCGCCGCCCGCAGGTCCGGGTTGAGGATCAGGACCGCCCGGGTGGGGCCGAGGTGGCGGCGGCCGACGTTGATGCCGCCCGAGTAGCCCAGGTTGCCGCCCGACGGCACGAGCTGCACGCCCGGGTAGCGGGCCACCACGGAGGCGATGTCGTCGGCGGAGTCGTTGTCGACCACGAGGACGCGCACCCGCAGCCCGTCCGCCGCCGCGGGCAGCGAGTCGAGCAGGCCACCCACGTCGGCCGCGCTGTTGTAGGTCACGATGATGGCGGTGCAGTCGGCGAGCTCCCGCTCGTCCGCAAAAACGCCGCCGGTCGCGGCAGTCGCGCTCTGGGTCATGCCCGGTCCCCTGCTCGAATGTTGAATTGTCATCGGCTCACCGACGGCGACCAGGCATCGTGCACCAGGACCCGCGGCGTTCCCCCGCCATCGGCGTCGGCCACCCAGATGTCGCTGGTCGCCGCCGCCCCGCCCGTGCGGGGCAGACCATAGACCACTCGGCTGTCGTCGAGCCATTCGGCCTGGTCGTCCACGCTGCGCTGCTCCGCGAGTACGGTCTCGCGCATCGTGGCGAGATCGAGTACGGCCAGCCGCCACTGCCCGGCCGGCAGATCTCCGTGCTTCTTGAACGCGATGCGGGTGCCGTCCGGCGACAGCGACGGGCACTCCACGTCCTCGCGCAGCGCCGTCAGGGTCCGCTCGCGCAGGCTGCCCCGCACCAGCCAGGTCGTGCCGCCGGACGCGGCCGTGGCGTAGAACGTGTCGTCGTCGGCGAACGTCACGCCCCACACGTTGCGGTCGGCCGCGTTGATCTGCTTGCCGTTCACCAGCAGCCGGAACTGCTCCAGGTCCTCGCTCGGCCCGCCCGCCGCGCGGCTGACGAGCGTACGGGTGGAGAACTGCCCCGGCATCGCGTACGAGTCGCCGTACACGAAGGTCGTGGTGGCCACGAGCGACCCGTCGGCGGACAGGCGGGCCCGGCTGGGCAGCCCGGTCAGCGGCAGCTCGCGCCGCACGTCCCAGTCGGGGCCGAGCAGGTGCGACTGGTACGTGGTGACCAGGCCGCGGTGCGCGGACAGGCAGATGGCGGTGTCCGCCCGGGCGTAGACGCGCTCGCAGGCCGCCCGGGTGAAGGTGCGGGGCCCGTCCGGGTCGCTCAGCGGGGCGAGGGCCACCCGCCCGTACGTGTCGCCGAGCGCCGTGCTGCGGAACGCCAGGTGCGGCACGGCCGTGACGGCGGCGAGGTCGTCGTTGGTCGCCACGGGCGTGGCGGCGCTCTGGGCGGCCTGCTGGCGGGCGGCCTGGCGCACGACGTAGCCCGCCGCGCCGAGCACGACGAGCACCGCGACGGCCGCGAAGATCGCCAGCCGGGTGCGCGACGTCATGCCGCCTCCGCGGCGGCGTCCGGGCGGGGGCGCATCAACCAGGCGGCCACCGGCAGGGCGACGGCCAGTGCCGGCACGACGGCGAGCAGCGCGGATGCCGTGCCGAGGTTCAGGGCCAGCGCGCCGAAGCCGAGCGACGAGGCGAACCGGGCGACCACCACCACAGTCTGCGCCGCCGCGATCCCGGTCGCCCGGCCGTTGTCCGGAACGAGCCGGCTCACCAGCGCCGGCAGCACCCCGTCGGTGGCCGCGTAGTACGCCCCGAAGAACACCAGCGCCACGGCCGTGGCGGCCCACCCGCCGGTGAGCGAGCCGGCCGCCAGGTAGGCCCCGAGCAGGGCGAGGTGCCCGCCGAGGAAGACCCGGCCCCGGCCGACCCGGTCGGCGAGGCGCCCGAGCGGGACGGCCAGCGCCAGGTACGCCACGTTGGTGCCCACGGCCAGCAGCGGGAAGTACTGGGCGGCGAGGTCGTCGCGCTGTTGCAGGGTCAGGTAGAGGAACCCGTCGCCGACGGTGAGCAGCCCCAGCAGCGCGGCGGCGAGCAGCGGCCGGCGCAGCGCCGGGGTGGTCAGCACCCGCAGGATGTCGCGGCGCGACGGCTTCTGCGCGGCCGAGGCCCGGCCCAGGCGGCGGTTCGGGACGAACAGGACCAGCACCGCGAGCCCCACCAGGGCGACGGCGAACGACACCACGAACACCGCGTCGTACCCGTCGGGCAGCAGCAACAGCAGCGCGAACGCGGCGATCGGCCCGAGCGCGGCGCCGATGGTGTCGAGCATCCGGTGCACGCCGAAGGAGCGGCCGAGGGCGGCCGGGTCGGCGGCGTCGGCGATGAGCGCGTCCCGCGGCGCGGTGCGCAGCCCCTTGCCGAGCCGGTCGGCGACGACGACCGAGGTGATGGCACCCATGGTCTGCGCGGGCAGCAGCGCGATGCGCGACAGGGCCGACAGGCCGTACCCGATGACGGCCACCCACTTGGGCCGGCGCCCCCGGTCGGCCGCGTACCCGCCGGCCACCCGTACCAGCGAGCTGACGCCCTGGTAGAGCCCGTCGATGATGCCGTACCCGAGCAGGCTGATGCCGACGTGGGCGGTCAGGTAGATCGGCAGGACGGCGTTGACCATCTCCGAGGAGACGTCCGTGAGCATGCTGACGACGCCCAGCAGGACGACCGTCGAGGCGACGCGGGCACGCGGCCCGGACCGGAGCTGATCCGCCCCGGGCCGGTCGCGCACCGTGATGTACATGTCAGGCCAGGGCCGCCTTCAGCGCCGCCACGACAGCCTCCTGCTGGTCGACCGTGATCTGCGGGAACAGCGGCAGCGACAGGATCTCGTTGGCGGCGGCCTCCGCGTGCGGGAAGGCGCCGGCCCGGTAGCCGAGCCCGGCGTACGCCGGGGTGAGGTGGACCGGCTGCGGGTAGTGGATGCCCGCGCCGATGCCGGCCGCGTTGAGCTTGCCGAGCACCTCGTCGCGCCGGGCCGGGGTACCGTCGCCGGGCACGCGCACCACGTACAGGTGCCACACGTGCTCGTTGCCCTCCAGGGTCGCCGGCCGCACGATGTCGACGTCGGCGAGCAGCGCGTCGTAGCGGGCGGCGGCGGCGCGGCGGGCGGCGTTCCACGCGGCCAGTCGGGTGAGCTTGGCGCGCAGCACGACCGCCTGCAGGCCGTCGAGGCGGCTGTTCATGCCGATGATGTCGTGCGCGTACTTCTTGAGCCCGCCGTGGTTGCCCAGCGTGCGCACCGTGGTGGCGAGCGCCTCGTCGTCCGTGACGACCGCGCCGGCGTCGCCGTACGCGCCGAGGTTCTTGCCGGGGTAGAAGCTGGTGGACGAGACACCGCCGGCGCCGGCGGCCTTGCCGAACCGGGTGGCGCCCTGCGACTGCGCGCCGTCCTCCATGATCACGATGCCCTCGGTGCCGGCGAGGCCCTCGCGCAGCCGCTCGACGGGGGCGAGCTGGCCGTACAGGTGCACCGGGACGATCGCTTTGGTGCCGCCGTCGACCGCGGACAGGGCCGCGTCCGTGTCGATGAGGTAGGTGTCGGGGTCCATGTCGACCAGCACGATGCGCGCGCCCGCGCGGGCGGCCGCGCCGGCCGTGGCGATGAAGGTGTTGGCCGGCAGGATCACCCCGTCGCCCGGCTTGACGCCCGCCGCGAGCAGCGCCAGCTCGATCGCGTCCGTACCGTTGGCCACGCCGACGGTGTGCCCGACGCCGGAGAACGCCGAGTACTCGCGCTCGAACGCCGCGACCTCCTCGCCGCCGACGAACGCCGTGTTCTCCATGACGCGCTTGAACCCGATGGCGACCTCCTCGGCCACCTCCGCGTGCTGCGCCTTCAGGTCTACGAGGGGGATGGACACGGTTAACGACTCCCTAAATCCGGCATTTCGAATGACACGTCACGGAGCCGGCGCGCGGGTGTGCCCACCCACACCTCGCCGGCCGGTACGTCGTCGAGGACGACCGAGCCCATGCCGACCTGCGACCAGGCCCCGACGCGGACGCCCTCGCGCAGCAGGGCCCCCGACCCCAGGTAGGCGCCCGTGCCGACCACCGCGCCGCCGCCGACCCGTACGCCCGAGGCGATCGTGGCGAAGTCGCCCACCTCATCGTCGTGGGTGAGCACGGCGTGCGGCATCACCGCGACGTGCGACCCGACGGTCACGTCGGCGGTGAGCACGACCCCGGCGAGCAGCACGCTGCCCGGGTTGACGACACAGCCCGACCCCACCGAGGCGAGCGGGTGCACGACCGTCGCGTAGCGCTCCGCCGGCAGGTCCAGCCGCTGCACGAGCCGCATCCGCGAGGTGTAGTCGCGCGGGTTGCCGACGCAGACCACGACGTCCGCGTCCGGCAGGTCCGCCAGTGCCTTCAGGCCGCCGATGATCTCAAACCCCGTGCGGTACGTGCCGTGCAGCGCCTCGTTGTCGTCGAGATAGCCGAGCAGCCGCCACGTCGGCGTCACCTCGTTGATCGAGGTGATCGCCGACGCCGTCTCGCGGGCGAAGCCGCCTGCTCCGACGATAACGAGGTCGCGGGTCATCGACTCGCCAGCTTGCGCAGCACCGCGACGACGTGGTCCTGGTCGTCCTCGGTGAGCGCGTGGTGCACCGGCAGGATGAGCGACTCGCGGGTGATGCGCTCCGTGTTCG
Source organism: Luedemannella helvata (assembly GCF_039528415.1). Lineage (NCBI taxonomy): Bacteria > Bacillati > Actinomycetota > Actinomycetes > Micromonosporales > Micromonosporaceae > Luedemannella > Luedemannella helvata. The sequence continues at coordinate 85,276 of NZ_BAAALS010000008.1, read as the reverse complement.
GCAGCGCGACGTGCGGGTGACCGGCGTAGGCGGGCTCCAGGTGCGAGGCCATGATGCCGCGCCGGGCCGAGACGCCGTTCGCGGCCAGCTCGGCGAGCGCCTCGTCGCGGGTGGCGCCGAAGCTCGGCTCGATCAGTACCCAGAACGACTGGTAGTTCGTCGTGCCGTACGCCGGGTCGCGCACCGGGGTCAGCCCGTCGATGTCGGCGAGCAGCTCCTGGTACCGCTCGGCGATCGCGCGGCGCTGGGCCACGATGCCGTCGAGGCGGCCGAGCTGAACCAGGCCGACGGCGGCCTGGATGTCGGTCATGCGGTAGTTGTAGGCCGTCTCCAGGTAGGCCTCCAGCACGGGCTGCGCGCTCGCGTGGCGGTCGGCGGCGGAGACGTTCATGCCGTGCTCGCGCAGCCGGCGCAGCCGGGTGGCCACCTCGGCGTCATCGACCGTGACCATGCCGCCCTCGCCCGTGGTGATGAGCTTGCGCGGGTGGAACGACCACGCCGAGATCAGCGAGCCGGCACCCACCGGCTCGCCGTACGCGGTGGAGCCGGCGCCGCAGGCGGCGTCCTCGACCAGCGCGATGCCCCAGTCGGCGGCGGCCGCGCGCAGGGCGCGGGTGTCGAACGGCACGCCGCCCTGGTGCACGGCGATGATCGCGCGGGTGCGCGGGGTGCGCACGGCGTCGATCGTCTCGACGCTCAGGTTGCCGGTGGCCAGCTCGACGTCGGCGAACACCGGGACGGCGCCGACGTAACGGGCCGCGTTGGCGGTCGCGATGAACGACAGCGACGGCACGATGACCTCGTCGCCGGCCTGCACGCCGGCCGCGATGAGCGCGAGGTGCAGCCCGGTGGTGCAGGAGCTGACGGCCACGCCGTGCGCGGCGCCGACGAGCGCGGCGAACCGCTTCTCGAACTCGGCGACGCGCGGGCCCTGGGCGACCCAGCCCGAGCGGACCGCCTCGGCGGCCGCCTGGGCCTCCTCCTCGCCGAGGAGGGGGATCATGACCGGGATCTTGCGTTCGGTCATGCGCCCACCTGCTCGACGCCGGCCGCGCGCTCCGCGCGCCACCAGTCGACCAGGCCCTGCAGGCCCTCGCGCAGCCCGATCTCGGCGCGGAAGCCGAGCTTGCTCTCGGCCGCCTCCGTGGAGGCGAGCCGGCGGGTCACGCCGTTGACCGCGCGGGCCGGGCCGTGCTCCGGGGCGAGGTCGGACTTCATGACCTCGGACAGGGCGGCGGCCAGCTCCTTGAGGCTGGTCTCCTCCCCGCTGGCGATGTTGAACACGTCGTCGGTGAGGTCGGCCTCAGCCGCCAGGATGTTGGCGCGGGCGATGTCGATGACGTTGACGAAGTCCATCGTCTGCAGGCCGTCGCCGAGGATCAGCGGCGGGGTGCCCGACTCGATGCGCTCCATCCAGCGGATGAGCACCTCGGTGTAGAGGCCGTAGATGTCCATCCGGGGGCCGTACACGTTGAAGTAGCGCAGCGCCACGTAGTCCAGGTCGTACATCGACTTGAAGCTGCGCAGCATGGCCTCGTTGAACGCCTTGGCCGCGCCGTAGAACGTGTCGTTGTTGTACGGGTGGTGGCGCTCCGTCGTCGGGAACTGCTCGGCGAGGCCGTACACGGAGGCCGACGAGGAGGCGATGACCTTCTTCACACCCGCCTGCTGCGCCGCCTCGATCACGTTGAACGTGCCGTCGACGAGCACCTCGTTGGCCAGCCGCGGCTCCTCGGCGCACTGCGTGATGCGGATGGCGGCGAGGTGGAAGACCAGGTCCTTGCCCCCGGTCAGCTCGCGCACGAGCGCGGCGTCACGGATGTCACCCTCGACCACGCGGACGGGGCCGTTCTCGACCGCCCAGGCGATGTTGGCCTGCCGGCCACGCACGAAGTTGTCGAGGATGACGACCTCGGCCGCGCCGCCGCGCACCAGCAGGTCGACCACGTGCGAGCCGATGGTGCCGGCGCCACCGGTCACCAGGGCACGGGAGCCGGAAATGGGGACGGAAGCTGTCATCGGGCACTCTCCAGGGGGATCGCGGCACCACCGTCGGCGAGACTACGCGACGCGGCTTCGAGGATTTCCAGAACCCGCAGGCCAGCGCGGCCGTCCGTGAGCGACGGCGTGCCCGTGTGGATGGCCTCGGCGAACGCGTTGACCATCTGGCCGAGGGCCTCCTTCTCCACGAGCGCCGGCGCGATCATGTCGCCGGAGCGGTAGGAGACCTGGATGGAGCGGCGCTCGTCCACGCCCAGCTCGTCCGGGGTGGCCACGTCGACGCCGCGGTCGTAGATGCCGATGCGCTGGGTCGGGTTGAGGTCGTCCCAGACCAGCGTCCGCTTCGACCCGCCGACGATCGTGGTGCGCACCTTGATGGGTGAGAGCCAGTTCACGTGGATGTGGGCGATGGCGCCGGTGTTGAGGGCCAGCGTGAGATATCCCACGCAGGAGTTGCCGGCGCCGATGGGGTCGGCGCCGTGCGCGCTGACGGACACGGGGAAGACCCCGTCCGGCAGCACGAAGTCCAGGATGGAGAGGTCATGCGGGGCGAGGTCCCAGATGACGTCGATGTCGCGCTGCACGAGGCCCAGATTGATGCGCACCGAGTCCAGATAGTGCAATTCGCCCAGTTCGCCCGAGTGCAGGGCCTCGCGGATGCGGGTCACGGCGGGCGTGTAGCAGTACGTGTGGTCGCACATGACCGTGAGGCCGCGGCCCTCCGCCTCGCTCACCAGCTTCAGGCCGTCGGCGTACGTCGCCGCGAGCGGCTTCTCCACGAGCACGTGCTTGCCGGCGCGCAGCGCCTTGAGCGCCACCTCCAGGTGCGTACCGGCCGGTGTGGCGATCGCCACGGCGCCGACGCCCGGGTTGGCCAGCACGGCGTCGAGGTCGTTGGTGGCCTCGACGGTCGAGTACGCGCCGAGAACCTTGCGGGCGCGCGCCACGTCGAGATCGACGACCGAGGTGAGCCGGAACGCGGCCGAGCCGGAGAAGTTGCGCACCAGGTTGGGGCCCCAGTAGCCGGCACCGACGACGGCGACGCCGATCGGCTCGCGGTCGGCAGACGGAGAAGTCACTGATCCTCGCAGGAAGTCGGGGGCGGACAGCGGCGAGGCCCGCACAGGTCCTCGGGACCCCAGGGCGCGGGTCAACGCCCGTGGTCAGGCGCGATGGCGTGACGTTGGCAAGGTACCGGCTGACCTCGTACAACGCGAAGCCGGTGACAGAAATCCGGCAGAGGGGCACCCGCCCGGGCAGGCCGGTCGGCGCGCTGGAGTAGCGTCCCGACGACACCGCAGGACGAGATGTCAGGAGTACGCCCATGGCCGCGGTCAAGATCGCCTCAAGCGCCGACGTGGACGAGCGCGCCCAGGTGGGCGACGGCACCTCGGTGTGGCATCTGGCACAGGTGCGCGAGGACGCCGTCGTGGGCGAGAACTGCAACATCGGCCGGGGCGCCTACGTCGGCCCCGGCGTACGCCTCGGCGCCAACTGCAAGCTGCAGAACTACGCGCTCGTGTACGAACCGGCACAACTCGGTGACGGCGTGTTCATCGGGCCGGCGGCCGTCCTCACCAACGACGAGTACCCGCGGGCGGTGACCCCGGAGGGCCGGCTCAAGTCCGGCCACGACTGGACGGCCGTGGGCGTGACGGTCGGCGAGGGCGCCGCGATCGGCGCCCGGGCCGTGTGCGTGGCGCCGGTCTCCGTCGGCCGCTGGGCGCTGGTCGCCGCCGGCGCCGTCGTCACCAAGGACGTGCCGGACTTCGCGCTCGTCGTCGGCGTGCCCGCCCGGCGCGTCGGCTGGGTCGGGCGGGCCGGCGTCCCGCTGGAGAGCAAGGGCGACGGACGCTACGTCTGCCCGTCGACCGGCGAGGAGTACGTCGAGGCCGACGGCCTGCTCAGCCCGGCCGGCTGAGCACGGTTTGGCGGCTGACGTCAGTTCTGCCGGCTGACCGCGACCGGCTTGCCGTTGTCCTTCCAGACGTTCGTCTTGTCCCACTGCGTGGTGTTGCTGTTGATGCCCCACAGCACCACCGCGCCGTAGATGCCGCCGCGCAGGAAGGTGTTGCGGCGGAAGATGTTGTCGCTCATCTGCGGGTCGTTGCGCACGTTGATGCTGAACCCGCCGCCGTTGACCAGATTGTCCTCGAAGCGCAGGCCGCGCAGCGGTCCGAACTCGGCGCCGACCATGAACGCCGCGTTGAACGTGTAGTCGGTCGGTGACATGGCGTCGATGGTGTTGTGCCGGATGATCGATCCGATGCCGCCGGTGGTCTGCAGCGCGTCCTGGTGGTCGTCCTTGTTAGTGAGCACCATGTTGTGGATCCAGCTGTCCTCGATGAGCACCTTGTTGCCGATGCGCGGACCCTCGTTGATGTTGTAGATGTCGACCCGGCGCAGGGTGTAGTTGCTCCACCCGATCGCCATGGCGGTGCGCCCGCCGTCGATGTCGCTGTCCTCGATGGTGACGGACGCGCGGTCGCCGTCGTCCGGAGCAACCCGCACGATGGTCTCGCCGTCGCAGGTGAGCTTCGAGCGCCGGATCACCACGCCCTTGGCCTGGATGTTCAGGCATGTCGTGACCGACTTGCCGTCAATGACGTACCCGTCCTTGGTGATGGTCGACGGCCCGGTGTAGCGGGTGAGCGTCACGCCGGCCGGTACGCCCGTGTTGTCCGCACCTGGCCAGCCTGTCGTGCGTGGCTTCTTCGACGGCGCGGCGGACGTGGGCGGGCGGGTGGTCGGCGAGGCCGGCGCGCTCTTGGCGGCCGGCGACGCGGGCGCGGAGGTACCGGCCGGGACAGCCGTGGGCGACGCCGCCGGCTGCTCGGCGACGGCGACCTCGCCGGCCGGGCGCAGCACCATCTGCGTGGCGACCGCCGTACCCGACACCAAGGTCACAAAACAGACGCCAAGGAGTGCATAACGGACGATCTTGCCCGTATGCACGTGGCGACCCAGGTACGTCACGACAAAACCCTCCCGACGAACGGTCGAAGCACTCTGGACACTACCCAGGTACGCTCGGCTCGGTCCGACGTAGGTTACGGCCGCCGCCTTGTCAAGATGGCGACATCGGGCCTGGCGAACTCACCGAATCTGACCGGTTTTTGCTGGTCGGAGCCTCGCGGGGGGTCCGTCACCACATTGCATCATTGGCATGGTCGTAGCAGACTGATTCGCGGTGCGGGTGAATCGTGCCCAAGCCCGGTCCCGCCAATGCTGCGGACGCTTGATCCGGCAACGAGATAGGGGAGCCGTGGACCTGCTGGCAATCAGCAAGATGATGTTCCGTCGCTGGTATGTGGCGATGCCACTGCTGGTCCTCACGGTCGTGGCCACGCTGCTGACCGCGGCGGTCGTCAAGGTGGAGTACAAGGCCCTGGGCCACGTCCTGGTGGTGCCGCCCACGGTCGAGCTCCGCACCGACCAGCAGGTCCGACAGGTCAACCCCTGGAACGACCTCGGCGCCCAGGCGCTGGGCCAGGCGGTCGTCGTCACCCTCACCCAGAAGTCCGTGCAGGACGACTTCGTCGCGCAGGGCCTGTCCAAGAACTACAAGGTCCTCGTCGACCAGGAGTGGCCGATCATCAACATCGAGGTCGTCGGCGCCACCCGCCAGCAGGCGACGTCGACGGTCCAGCAGCTGTTCTCGCTCATCAACACGAACATCACGGCACAGCAGGACCGCTACAAGGTCGCCAAGAACCAGCGCTACACCGCGCAGAACCTCGACAGCGGCAACCTGGTGACCCCGGAGAGCGGCAAGCTGAAGCGCGCCATCATCGTGGTGGTCGCCGCGGGCCTCATCCTCATGGTGTCCGCGACGCTCGGCCTGGACGCCTTCCTGCGCCGCCGTGCCCGCCGCCGGATGGGTGACGCCGCCGTGGCGGCCGGCCCGCCGCCGGCCCGCGGCTGGGGCGCCGCCTCCTCCGCGGCGGCCCTACCGACCGCCGGCGCGGCCGGTGCGGCCCCTGCCGCGCTGCCGGCCAGCTCGACGGCTGAGCCGGTCATCAACTGGGTCAACCTGAGCCCCGCGCAGGCCACCGCCGGCGCCCAGCCGGTGGTGAACGGCAACCGTGGCGGCCGCTCGACCTCCGGCACGGTGCATCCGTCGTCGTCGTCAACGACCCCCACCGAGGACCCCACGACCCACCTGTCGCGCCCGTCGAGCGAGTCGAGCCTGCCCAGCCTGGCCGACGTGCCCGAGCTCGACCGCGCCGACGACGTGGACGAGACCATCGTGCTGCCGCTGTCCTACCCGCGCTGGTCGAAGGGGGAGAGCTGACCGGCCGGCTGGAGGGCGCGCGGCGCGACCTCATCGTCTACTACGCCACGACCCGCTACATCGGGCCGGGCGGCACGGACCGGCATATCGCGGACGCGCTGACCGCGCACGGACCCGTGCTGTTCGTCGACCCCGAGCTGAGCATGATGGCGAAGCTGCGCCGCCCCGATCCCGCCAGCGGCGCGCCGCAGCCGGGCCTGCACGTGCTCGGGCCGCGCCTGGCGCGGCTGGTCCCGATGGTGACGCCCGGCAACACTCGGCCCGGGCTGCGGTCGCTCGTCCAGCCGTTGATCAAGCGGGCGGTCAGGTCGGCCCTGGCTGACCTGTTCCCCGGCTCGGCCGAGCCGGTCGCCGCCGAGGTCACCTGCCAGTACGGGTGGTACAGGTTCGTCGACAGCCGCCACCGGATGGTCTACATCAAGGACGACTACGTGCTGGGCGCCGAACTGTTCGGCGAGACCCGGGAGCGGATGTCGCAGCTGGAGGACCAGGTCATCGCCAACGTCGACACGGTCGCGGCCGTGTCGCTGCCGCTGCGTGACCGGCTCGTCGCGGCGGGTCACCAGGTGGAACTCATCCCCAACGGCTGTGACCCGGACGTCTACGCGAAGGTGGACGACGCCCCGCCGCCGGCCGACGCGCCACTGCGCGGCCCCGTGGCCGGCCTCGTCGGCCAGATCAACGACCGGCTCGACATCGGGCTGCTCGAAGCCGTCGCGGACACGGGCGCCCCCGTCCTCGTCGTCGGCCCGATCGGCCCCGGCTACGACCCGGCGCGGTTCCTGGCGTTCACCGAGCGTCCCAACGTCTGCTGGGTCGGCGGCAAGCCGTTCGAGGAGCTGCCCAGCTACCTGCGGCTCATCGACGTCGGGCTGGTGCCCTATGTCGACAACGCCTTCAACCGCGCGAGCTTCCCGCTCAAGACGCTGGAGTACCTCTCCGCCGGGCGGGCCGTGGTGTCCACGCCGCTGCCGGCCAACGACTGGCTCGCCACCGACCTCATCGACGTGGCCACCGGCCCCGGCGCGTTCGCGGCGTCGGTCGTGCGGGCCCTGCGTGAGCCGCGCACCGACGCGCTGGCTCAGCGTCGCCGCGCGTTCGCCCGGGAGCACACCTGGCAGCGCCGCGCCGATCAACTCGCCCGCCTGGCCGGCATCGGCCGAGGGCACGTCCCGGGCCCGCACCCGTCATGAAGCCGACACCGGCTCGGCTCAAGGCGCGACCGTGTCCACCCGTACGCGCCTTTTAGCCTGGTCCGGCGGCCTGCCCGCCGGCATCGAGGCGGGTCAGGCCCGGGTCGGGGACGCACCGCCAGCGAGGAGATGAGGAAACCGTGGACCTGCTCGAGCTGATCAAGCTGGTCATCCGGCGGTGGTACGTCGCGCTCCCGCTGCTGCTCGTGGCCACGACGACGACCCTGTGGACCGCGACCCACATGCAGCCGGAATACCGGGCCAGCAGTCAGGTGCTGCTCGTGCCGCCCGCGCTGAGCGCCGACACCGACCACCTCGGCGTCACCCGGATCAACCCCTGGTTGGGCCCCGGCCTGAAGAACGTCGCCAGATCCCTGGTGGTGAGCCTGCAGCAGGGCGGCGCCGCGGTCATCATCGCCGGCAAGAACCTGTCCAAGTCGTACACGGTGACGGCCGACCCGTACCTGCCGATCATCAATCTCGCGGCGGTCGGGCATTCGGAGGACATCGCGATCCAGACCGTGGCCGAGCTGACGGAGTTGGTCAAACAGAGCGTGCTGCAGCTACAGGTGCGCTACAAGGTCCCCGAGATCGAGCGCATCACGACCCAGGTCATCGACGAGCCCAGCCTGATCAGCACCCAGTCGAACACCTTCAAGCGGGTGGTCGGCGGGTTCGCGCTGGCCGGGCTGCTGATCACGCTGGCGCTCACGATCGCCTTCGACGGGTACGTGCGCCGTGGTCGCCACCGGCTTGCCGAGGCCGCCAACGCCGTCGTCGCCGAGGTGCCGGGCTACGGCTCCCCCGGCCAGTCGCTCGCCACGGCCGGCCCGCCGCCCGACCGGCCACCGGTACTCGCCGGCGTCCAGGGCGCGCCGGCCAACAACGACCAAACCATGATCATCCCGGCGCAGCCGAAGGCGCCGGCGTCCGGGGAGGGCAAGAGTTGACCGCCGTCACCATCCACCCGGTCGATCTCGACCCCGGACGCGTCGCCGACGGGACGTACACCACGCGCCGGCGTGGTGGCCTCGACCCGACCGCCCTGATCGTCTTCATGCTGGTGCTGCTGTGCGTCATCCCGGCCGGCCTCATCGTGCCGGGCATGACCGACATCGGCCGGCCGGCCCAGCTCGTGTCCCTGCTGCTGTGCGCCTGGTGGGTCGCCGGCCGCATCCACCCCGCGCTGGCCATGCGCGGCCCGCAGCCGCTGCGCTGGGCGGTCGGTTTCTTCCTCATCTCGGCCCTCCTCTCGTACGGCCTGGGCTACCTGCGCGGCCTCACGCTGCTGGAGGCCAACGCCTCCGACATGGAGATGCTCAAGACGCTGGCCATGATCGGCGTCATCCTGATGACCGCCGACGGCATCTCGACCCGGGAGCGGCTCGACCGCGCCCTGCAGGTGCTCGTCTGGCTGTGCGGCTTCATGGGCCTGATCGGCATCATCCAGTTCGCCAGCGGCTACGACATCACGCAGAACATCATCATCCCGGGCCTGGAATACAAGCGGGACCTGACCGGCTTCGCGTCACGCGGCGACGGCCTCTTCCGGGTGCCGAGCACGGCGCTGCACTACATCGAGTTCAGCGCCGCCATGGCCATGGTGCTGCCGTACGCGATGCACTACACGCGCTTCGGCGAGACCCGCGGGCGCCGCCAGCTCGCCGCGATCAGCGGCGTCCTCGCGGCCTCGGCGATCCCGCTCACCCTGTCGCGCACCGGCATCCTGGCCGCCGGCGTCGCGCTCATCTGCGTGCTGCCGGCGCTGCCGTGGCGCATCCGGGCCAACGTCCTCGTGGTGTTGGCGTTCGGCACGGCGGCGTTCATGGTCATCCGTCCCGGCCTGCTCGGCACGCTGAAGTCACTGTTCCTGGGCGCCAGCAACGACCCCAGCATCCAGGGCCGTACGGACGACTACGAGCAGGTCGCCCAGTACTTCTCGGAGCGTCCCTGGTTCGGCCGCGGCACGGGCACCTTCGTGCCGCAGGCGTACCGGATCCTCGACAACGAGTGGCTGTTCTACCTCATGACCAACGGCCTGGTCGGGGTGTTCGCGCTGTTCGCCCTGCACGTGGTGGCCATCAGCCTGGCGGTCATCGCGATGCGCCGCTCCACCAGCGAGGCCGACCGGCAGCTGTGCGCCGCGCTCATCTCCACCCAGTTCGTGTCGATGCTGGTCGGCCTGACGTTCGACTCGCTGGGCTTCATCACGTACGCCACGATGTGGTTCGTGCTGACCGGCGCCGCCGGGGCGATGTGGCGGCTCACCCACCCGAGCCGGCAGATCAGCACGGCGACGCCGCACGAACAGTTCACCGGGGAGTTCCCCGTGATCACCCTGGACGGCGCCGGCGCACCCGCGATCGGGGCGGCCCCGGACGCGAAGCCGGCCCTGCCGAGCAAGCCGACGGAGTCGCCTGCCTAACGGGCGTGGCGGCCCGACGGGGTCGCCGCGCCCGTGACGATGTCGACGACCTGGCGGCCGGCCCGTTCCCAGGTGTACCAGGAGGACACCTCGGGCGCCCGCTTGGCGCAGTTGTCATAGAGGGCGTCGTCGGCGAGCGACGCCGCGATGACGCGGGCCAGCTCGGCCGGGTCGTCGCCGCTGATCAGGGCGCCGGTCACCCCGGGTTCGATGATCTCGGTCATCGCGTACGCGTCACGGCCCACGCACGGCAGGCCCCGCGACATCGCCTCGGTGAACACGATGCCGAAGCCCTCCAGCCGGCTCGGCATGACGAACAGGTCGTGGGTGTCGAACAGCCGCGCGACCTCCTCGCGCGGGATCGAGCCCAGGAACGTGACCCCGTCCGGGACCGGCGTCTCCAGCGGCCACTCGGGCGGCCCCGCGAAGGTCAGCGTGATCTCCGGGTCGACCTCGCGGCGAAGGATCTCCAGGGCGGCCAGCGTCAGGTCGCCGCCCTTGCCGGTGAACGAGCCGCGGCCGACGAGCAGCAGCTTGCGCCGGGGCCCCGCGCGCTCGGGCAGCGGCGGCGGCTCGGTGGCAGCCGACGAGCGGCCCGGATGGATGACGTGGACCTTCTCCGGCGGCAGGCCGGAGAGGTCAACGAGGCTCTGGCCGAACCAGTGGCTCATGGCCAGCACACCGGTGGCCTTCTCGTAGATGCCGCGCTGGCGGTCGCGGCGGCGCTCGATGTCGGCGCGGGTGAGGCCGAAGGGCAGCGGCACCCCGTGCCGGTCCTGCGCGTCCAGCAGCAGGTCGAAGCTGAGGTCCTGGTACAGGTAGAAGGGCTTCTCCACGGGGGCGATATCGCCGATCTCGACCACGACGTCGCATCCCGACGCCACCACGGCGCGGTCCAGTCCCCAGTGGAAGTACGCGTCCGTAAGCCGTGATTGCTGCCAGGTCGTGACAAACCGCCCACCTCGCCGGCGCGCGTGCAGCACCTTCAGCCCCAACTGCACCTTGGCGGGCACCTCGACGCCCACGTCGATCACGTCGCCGAACTGGCGCATGGCGTTGCGCAGGTTCCACGGCGTGTACGACCACGTCTTCTGGGGATTGGGGTGGTCCCAGACACAGGCGAATCCGATGCGGGGACCGGCCATGCTCGCGAGCTCCTTGTGGGGGTAGCGGACGGGCAACCCTATCCCGGGCGCTCCGGCGGGTTGGTCGGCTGCCCGACATTCCGGCGCCGGCCGGGGCACCTAGGATCGTCAGGTCACAGCACCGACAACGCGGGACGAGGAGTTCGGGTGAGCGGCGCAGCGCGGGCAGGACGCACGATCGTCAAGACGGTCGCGCGGAAGGCGAGCAGCCCGGTGGGCTCCGTACGCGCCATCCGCACCGACGCTCCGCACATCGTGCTGACCTACGACGACGGCCCGGACGACGTCGGCACGGAACGGGTGCTCGCCGCGCTCGCCCGCCACCAGGCCACGGCCACGTTCTTCGTCCTGATGGGCCGCGTGCACCGCAACCCCACGCTGTTGCGCGAGGTGCGCGACGCGGGGCACGAGATCGCCCTGCACGGCCTGGACCACAAGCGGCTCACCGACTTCTCGGCCCAGGACGTCTTCCGGCGTACCCGCGACGGCCGCGCCCAACTGGAGGACATCGTCGGCGCGCCCGTGAAGTGGTTCCGCCCGCCGTACGGGGCGCAGGTGCCGGCCACCTGGCTGGCCATCCGCCGCGCGGGCCTGATGCCCGTGGTGTGGGGCCCGACCCCGGGCGACTGGCGCGACCTGCCGGAGGAGCAGCTGGCGCAGGACGCGATGGCCGGCAGCGGCAAGGGCTCGGTCGTGCTCTGCCACGACGGGCACGCCGGCCCGGCCGACGGCGTCAACGACGGCCCCGAGCCGCGCATCGACCGCGGCAAGCTCGCCGACCTGATGCTGCAGGGGTTCGCCGCGCGCGGCCTGCAGGGCCGCTCCCTGGCCGACGCGATGGCGTCCGGCCGGGAGCTGCGCTGGGCCTGGTTCAAGCACTAGACCGTGGCCCGACCCGGCGGTCGGGCCACGCGATCAGTACCCGACCGGTCGGCCGTTGTCGTCCCAGACGTTGTTGCGCCACTCGTTGCCCGGCCGGCCCGGGTCGAAGTGCGCCGCCGGCCCGTACGAGCCGCCGTTGGCGAAGTGCCCGCCGCCGGCCGCCCGCTTGAACCGGTTACCGATGATCTTGATGCCGGACACCCGGTCGGTGTCGCCGCCGCCATACAGCGAGTAGCCGCCGCCGTTGAACAGGTTGTTCTCCACGAGCACGTTGCGCAGCGGGGCGAACTCCTCGCCGAGCAGCACGCACGACGTCTGGGAGTACCTGTTGTCGATGTGGTTGTGCCGGATCACGATGTTGGAGCCGCCGGTCGACTGGATGCCGTCGTTGTGGCAGTCGCCGCACGTCTTCAGGTCGTGGATGTAGCTGTCCTGGATGGTGACGTTGCTGCCGGCGCGCATGCCGTCGCCGACGCCGTGGCAGTTCACCCGCAGCGCGGTGTAGTTCTCCGCCGCGATGCACAGCGCCTCGTACGAACCCCGGCCGTCGACCTCGGTGTCCTCGATCCACAGCGTGGCGGGCGACTCGACGCGCACGGGGTAGGGCCCGCTGCACCGGACCCGCGACTTCTTGATGACCACGTTCTTGGCGCGGATGAACATGCAGCCCATGTCCATGCCCTCGATCACCGTGCCGTCCCGGGTGATCTCATCGGGCCCCCGGTACTGCGTCAGCGTCACGCCCGTGTGCTGCCACCCGGTGTTCGCCTCCGAGGGGAAGCCCTTGACGGTCGCCTGATCCAGCTTCGGAGGCGTCGGTGACGGCAACGACGCCGAGGTGCCGGCCGCCGAGGTCGGCGGCGCGGCCGAGGCACTGGCCGTGGGCGGTGCGGCGCTGCCCGCGTCGCTCGCCACGGCGGCCGTCGTCGGCGCCGTGACCTGCGTCAGGTCGGGCTCGGTGACCACGTTGAAGACGGTCACGACCATGGCGGTGACCGCGACCGTGACCAGCGCGACACCGCCGACGACCGCAGCCCGCGCCACCCGGGGTTGTCCGGACGCCGGAGGCACCTGCCGGTACGAGCCCGTCGACCCGGCCGGCACCTGCCGATAGGAACCCGTCGACGAGGAACCCGGGGGCACCTGCCGGTACGAGCCGGTCGACCCGGCCGGCACCTGCCGATAGGAACCGGTCGACGAGGACCCCGGGGGCACCTGCCGGTACGAGCCCGTCGACGACGGCGACACAGGCACCTGCGGGTAGGCCCCGCTCGGCTGCGAGACCGCCGGCACCTGCGGGTAGGACCCGCTCGGCTGCGAGACCGCCGGCACCTGCGGATAGGAACCCGTCGACGGGGGCCCCGGGGGCACCTGCGGGTAGGACCCGCTGGGGTACGACGCCGGCATGTCGTTTGTGGAATCCGACGACTCGTCATCCGGGTCGTACGGCGATGTGGGCGGGGGGAAGGCCATATATGTCTACGTCCCTCGGGCGGGGTCAGTAACGCTCGGACTCCAGTGGTTGCGGGCGCGACACGGCCTCACCATCGCCCGCCGTTCGCATCATCGACACGCGGTCGCGCGGCACCCGGCCAACGGCCTCGACCTGTACGGGCACGAGCGTGCGCCACATCTCGATGTACGCGGCCGCCTGATGGTCCCACGAGAGCGTGTCACGGAAGCGCTGAAGCGCGATCTCCCGCATGAGCGCCAGCTCGGCGGGTGAATCGAGCAGCGCGTCGATCGCCTTGGCCAGCTCGTCGGGCGTACCCGTGGGCACGTAGACGGCCGCCCCCTCGGCCGTACGCCGGGTCTCCAGCAGGTCGACCGCCACGACGGGGATGCCCCGCGCGACGTACTCCACGCTCTTGGCCATGGTCGACAGGTTCGCCATCGCGGTGGGCGGGTCGGGCTGCACGCCGATGGTCGCCGAGGCGAGCAGTTCGTCCACCTGGGTCGCCTCGAGCCAGCCGGCGAAGCTGACCACGTCGGTGATGCCGCGCGCCGCCGCGAGCTGCCGCAGGTCGGCCAGGCAGTCGCCGTCGCCTGCGATGACCATCTCCCAGTCGTCGCGCCCGCGCAGGTCGATCAGGCGCTCGGCGGCGAGCACGGCCGCCTCCACGTGGTCCTGCGGGTTGATGACGCCGAGGTAGACGATGCGCTTGCGGGCGCCCGGACCGTGCGCGACCACCGGTGGCGCCTTGATCTCACTGGCGGCCGGGCCGTTGCGCACGACCGTCACGCGCTCGGGGGCGCACCCGCCGCGCCTGATGGCGATCTCCCGGTACGACTCGTTGGTGGACACGACCCAGGAGGAGCAGCGCATCGACAGCTTCTCGAACAGCTTCAGGACGCCGAGGATGACGCCGTTCGGCTTCTCGTTCTTCTCGTCGGCCTTGCACTCGTACAGCTCGGGGTTGAGGTCGTGGTGGTCGAAGACGAACGGCGTGCCCAGCGCGCGCATCAGCAGCGCGAGCGGCCAGAACACGTCCGGCGGGTTGCACACCTGCATGCCGTGTACGCGGCCGCGCAGCAGCAGGCCGAACAGCCGCCACGCCACGCAGACGAAGGACCAGAGGAACTCCATCGCGAAGGAGATGACACCGGAACCGGCGAGCGGCTGGCGGAAGGAACGGATCGCGGTGTCCCGCGTGCCGGGCAGATACGTGAGGCCTTCCTTGCCCCGCGGGCAGATCACCGTGACCCGGTAACCGGCCGCCTCCAGGGCCTTGCACTCGCGGATGACCCGCCTGTCCCGCTCCACGGGGAGGTTCACGACCGCGATGACGATGTGCGGCCTACTCCGATCGCGCGAGCGTGCTCCCATCACTTCCCCACATTCACTTGGCTCCGTCCAACCCTTCCTGGCCTGGTAGGAGACCGACAAGCCCCGCACGGACCGGTTCGGTGTCGACATGTCGACACGGCCGTAACCACTGCGGCTACGGTGTTACGCGCGAGACTTGACCGCCGGAGCAGCCCGGCACAGGGGTGGGAGGACAGCGGGTGACCAGCGTAATCGTGGCGGCGCACAACGAGGCGGCGGTGCTGGACCGCAGCCTGCCGAACCTGGTCGGACCGGGCATTCAGGTCATCGTCGCCGCGAACGGGTGCACCGATAACACGGTCGAGGTCGCCCGGCGCCACCCCGTCGAGGTCGTCGACATCCCCACGCCGTCCAAGGTCGCCGCGCTCAACGCCGGCGAGGCCGTCGCGACGAGCTTCCCGCGCATGTACGTGGACGCCGACGTCGTCCTCTCCCCCGGCGCGATCGCGCACCTCACGCGCGCGCTCAGCCGCCCGGGGGCGCTGGCCGCGGTGCCGCTGCGCCGGCTGGAACTGTCCGGCCGCCCGCTGCTGGTACGGGCCTACTTCGCGATCCACTCGCGCCTGCCGGTGTTCTACAACGGACTGTTCGGGCGTGGGGTCATCGCGCTCTCCGAGGCCGGCCGCGCCCGCTTTGCCCAGTTTCCTACGGTCGTCGCCGATGACCTCTTCCTGGACTCGCTGTTCGGCCCGCACGAGCGCACCGTCGTCCCCGAGGCCAGCGTGCTCGTCGAGACGCCGCGAAAGACCAGGGATCTCGTACGCCGTCTCGTGCGCGTACGCTCGGGCAACTCCGCGCTGCGGCAGGCGGCCGCCGCGGCGGGCGCCCCAGCGGCCGTACGGGCCAGCGACAAGTGGTCCTGGCTGCGCGACGTCGTGCTCCCCGCACCGTGGCTGGCCCCGGCGGCGGTCTGCTACGTCGGCATCACCGTGACGGCCGGCCTGCTCGCCAAGCGCGCCCGCAAGCGCGGCAACACCGTCTGGCAGCGCGACGAGTCCAGCCGCGTCGCCGCGAAGTAGGGCGCTACCACCCGCGCGGCTCGTCGGCCTCCGGCTTCTTGACCTCAGCGAACGCCGCCACCGTACGGTCGGCGTACGCGCTGGCGTCGCCCGACTCCATCGGACCGTCCCACTCGCGCGGCAGCGGTTCGCGCCCCGGCGCCACCCGTCGCACCACCTCGTCGAGCACCTTCTCGGCGTCGCCGACCCACAGGTGCTTGGCGCCCGGCACCCCGACGACCTCCGCCTGCGGGATCGCCGCGAACCGCGTGGTCGCCTCGGCCGGGCGCAGGTAGTCGTCGAACTCCGGCACCAGCGCGACGACCGGCTTGCCCGATTCGCCCCACACCGCGAGGTCCGCGTCCGTGGCCGTACGCAGCGGCGGGGAGAGCAGGATCGCGCCCACGACGCCGGGCTCGCACCCGTACCGCAGGGTCAGGTCCGTGCCGAACGACCAGCCCAGCAGCCACAGGTTCGGCAGGTCGGCGAACTCCGCGTACTCGATCGCGGCCGCGATGTCGAACCGCTCCCCCACCCCACCGTCGAAGGCGCCCTGCGAGGTGCCGCGCACGCTGCTGGTACCCCGGGTGTTGAACCGCAGCACCGCGAGGTCGGCCAGGGCGGGCAGCCGCCAGGCGGCCTTGCGCAGCACGTGGCTGTCCATCATGCCGCCGTGCGTGGGCAGCGGGTGCAGGCACACCAGCGTCGCGAACGGCGGTCGGTCGAGTGGCAGCGCCAGCTCCCCGACCAGGGTCAGGCCGTCGGCCGTGTGCAGCTCGATGTCCTCGCGCCGGGCGGGCAGGATGGAGTTCGCGCGGATGGTCGTCACGTCACCATGATCCCGTAGCGCCGCGCCCGCCGCGACGGGTGGGCCCGCGCCGGTCGCGCGCCCGCCAGCAGGCCGTGTGCCAGTGACGCCGGTCACCCAGGTCGCCGCGGCCGTCCGCCGGCCACGCGACGATGTGCGCGACGCCCGCCTTGACCTCGTGGTCGCAGCCCGGGCACCGGTAGGTCTTCACGGCCGCGCCGGCCGGCACGGTGCGCACCGCCCACTCGCCGTCCGTCCACTGCTGGACGGCGGGCAGCCCACGGCGGGCCCGCTCCTCATCGAGCGGACCGACGTCGTCGAGGCGGCGGTGTCTGCGCGGCACGCGCCCAAGGTTAGCCGCGCGGGCACCGGGCTCCGGCCGCGACCACGGCACCGGACGTGAGCCGGCCCACACCGGCGGCGTGGCCCTCGCCACACCCGATGTCACTCCACAAGGGAGGTCAGTAGTAGACCCGCATCAGGTCCTCGGCCCAGGCGGGCTCGCGCACCTCACCCCGGGGACCGAACCCACTGATGTACGGCTTGACGTCGAGCACCGGCGTCCCGTCTATCGCGTCGAGCCCACCGACATGCAGGTCCAGCCCATCGACCGCGAGCAGGGCGCAGCGCGAGACGCCGATCCGGTTCGGGCGGTTGGGTCCCCGGTGGGCGAAGATGCCCACTTTCGGCCAGTCGGTGTTGCCGCGCGGGTGCCGCGCGCCGTACTCGATGGCGTCCGGGTCGACCTTGTCGAAGAAGAACACGACCTCAAGGTGCGAGAACTCGGCCAGGCCGACGATCGCCGCCGGGGTGAACCGGTCGGCGCGGATGCGGATCACCGCGGTCTCCGGCGCCCAGTGGTCGTGGTAGGGCTCGCCGCGCCCGCCGACCACCTGCCCGATCGGTTCCATCGTGATCACGCCGTCGTGGTCCGGCCCTGAGCCGATGACTGGCTCGCTCATCGTTCCTCCTCGTACAACTCCACCGCCCGGCGCAGCCAGGTCGCCACGTCGCCGGCGTGGTAGGGGTGCTCGGCCGGCTCGATGCCGGCCAGGAAGTCCGCGTAGACGGCGGCCATCCGCAGCGCCGCCACCGGCCGCAGCAGCTCGAGGGCCCCGTGCGGGTCGCTGCCCGGGATCTCGGCGCGCCAGCGCGCCGCCCAGTCCTCGATCACGACCTCGGCCTCACCGGCAGGCATGACCTCGGTCAACCGCAGGACGTCGAACCCCGGGTGGCCGATGAACGAGTCGCCCCAGTCGATGATCGTGCGCCGGTCGCCGCCGATGACGTTGCCCGGGTGCAGGTCGCCGTGGACGAGCGTGTCGGGCAGCCGGCACGCCTCGATCCGGTCGAGGCGGTCGGGCAGGCCGGCCGCCAGCGCCCGCAGGGACACGTCGCCGCCGCCGTACTCCTCGATGACGCCGCGCAGGTAGCCCTCCAGCCGTGGCCGGCGGCGGTCGGGCACCCCGTCCGCCAGCAGGTGCGGCACGCTGTCGATCGCGGCGACCTGCAGGTAGTGCAGGTCGGCGGCGATGTCGCGGCGCACCTCGACGCCGGCGCCGTAGAGATCGTCGCCGTCGACGTGCGCGAGCAGCATCCTGGCGTCCTCGGCGACCAGCAGCGGGGTGGCCCGGCCGCTGCCCGCCGCCCAGGTGAGCACGACCGGCTCGTGGGCGAAGAAGTCCGGCACCTGCTTGAGCCAGTACGGCCCGGTGGGGGTGTCCAGCCGCCACAGGGTGGACAGGTTCCACGTGCGCTGCTGGATCGCGGCCGTCACCGGGCCCCGGCCGCGCTCGTCGAGCGCGCGGGCCGCCCACGCCAGGCTCCGCGCCGGGCCGCCGGCGTGCGCGTAGGGCGCGCGCAGCGGGTGGTGGCTCAGGTCGACCTCGGTCGGCGTCCAGGGCGCACCGGCCGCCGGGGACAGCAGCTGGCCGAGGTAGGTGACGTGGCCGCCCTCGGCAACGTCGCCCGGCGCCTTCAGCAGGCGCAGTACGGCCAGGTCAAGGCCGTACCGCTCGCGGGCGGCGGCCACGATCTCGGCCGTCTCCGGCCAGTACGGAAGGGACACGTCGAAGGCCGGCAGCTCCCCCAGGAGCCCGCCGGACTCATCGAGAACGATGAGCGTCACGGTACGGGGCACGGTGTCCGAGATTAGGCGATCCGCGCCGGTCACGGGCACTCAGGTCCGGGGTGGGTGGCGTCCCACGAAATAAGATCTTCTACAGTCCTGGCGTGCGTTCAGTAGTAATCACGGGGGTTTCGAAGGGCCTGGGCTCGGCGTTCTTCGAAGAGTTCGTCACCAGCGGGAACCGGGTGCTGGCCATCGGCCGCCGGTTCACCGACAGCCAGTACGCCCGGGAACGGGCAGAGCCACAGCGCGTCCGGTTACGCCCGGCGGACCTCGCGTACCCCGCCTCCCTGCCGAGCGCGGCCGAGCTGGCCTCGTTCACGCACGGGGCGTCCGAGATCGTCCTGATCCACAACGCGGCGACCGTCCGCCCGGTCGGGGCGATCGGCACGCTGCCGGACGACCAGATCATCCACGCGGCGTCGGTGAACTTCGTGGCCCCGATGATCCTCACGAACGCCCTGCTCGGTACGGGCGTGGCCCGCCCGGCGGGCGAGGGCGCGGGCAACGCCACCGCGCTGACGGTGCTGTTCATCTCGTCCGGGGCCGCGCACCGGCCGGTCGGCGGCTGGTCGGTCTACACCGCGACCAAGCGCGGCGCCGAGGCGTTCTTCGACACGCTGAGCGCGCAGCACGCCGACGACAAGCGGGTACGCGTGATCAACGTGAACCCGGGCGTCATGGACACCGAGATGCAGGAACAACTTCGCCAGTACGCCGCGAGCGGCGCGTACTTCCCGGACGCCGAGCGGTTCGTGAACCTGCACGCGACGGGCGGGCTCCCGCGCCCGGTCGAGGTGGCCCGAAAGATCATCGCGGACACCCTCCACTGACGCTCTACCCGTGGGTAGCATCCGCACTATGATCGCGTCGCCCCCGCCCGTCAACGCCGACGGCACCCTCACCTCCACCAACCCGGTCACCGGCGAGGTGGTCGGCACGTTCCCGGTCGCCGGTCCGGACGAGGTCGCCGCCGCGGTCGCCCGGGCCCGCGAGGCCGGCGCGTGGTGGCGGGCGCTGGGCTTCGACGGCCGCCGCGAGCGGCTGCTGCGCTGGGCCGGCGCGATCGCCCGGCGGCTGCCGGAACTGACCGCCCTCATGCACGCCGAGGGCGGCAAGCCCGTCGCCGACGCGACCGTCGAAGCGGCGGCCGCGCTGGAGCACCTGGCCTGGGCGGCGAAGAACGCCAAGCGCGTGCTGCGGCTGCGCCGCCAGCGCGGCTCGATCATGCTCGCCGAGTTCAGCGCCATGCTGGAGTACCAGCCGTACGGGGTCATCGGCGTGATCGGCCCGTGGAACTACCCCATCCACACGCCGATGGGGTCGCTGGCCTACGCGCTCGCCGCCGGCAACGCGGTCGTCTTCAAACCCAGCGAGTACACCCCGGCGATCGCGGACTGGTACGTGCGACGGTTCGCCGAGGTGGTGCCCGAGCAGCCCGTACTCCAGATTGTCTTCGGCGGCGGAGAGACCGGCGCCGCGCTCGTGGCCGCGGGCGTCGACAAGATCGCGTTCACCGGCTCCACGGCCACCGGCAAAAAGATCATGGCGGCGTGCGCGGCGACGCTGACGCCGGTCCTGCTGGAGTGCGGCGGCAAGGACGCCATGATCGTCGACAGCGACGCCGACCTGGACGCGGCCGCCGACGCGTGCTGCTGGGGCGCGCTGACCAACGCCGGCCAGGCGTGCGTGAGCATCGAGCGGGCCTATGTCGTCTCGTCCGTCTACGACGCCTTCCTCGACAAACTGGTCGGGCGCGTGTCCAGGCTGCGCGTGGGCGGCGACCCGGACGCCGACCTCGGCCCGATCACGATGCCCGGGCAGGTCGACATCATCGCCCGGCACATCGACGACGCCCTGTCGCGCGGCGGGCGCGCGATCGTCGGTGGGCGCGAGGCCGTCCAGCCGCCGTTCGTGCACCCGACGGTCCTGGTCGACGTGCCGCAGGACTCGACCGCCGTCACCGAGGAGACGTTCGGCCCGACCCTGGTCGTCACCCGCGTCGCCGACGCGGACGAGGCCGTCCGCCTGGCCAACGCCACCTCGTACGGGCTGGGCGGCGCCGTCTTCGGCAAGGCGCGCGCCCTGTCGCTGGCCCGCCGGATGCGCTCGGGCATGACGTCGATCAACGGCACTCTGTCGTTCGCGGGCATGGGCTCGCTCCCCTTCGGCGGCACGGGCGACTCCGGCATCGGCCGCATCCACGGCGCCGACGGCCTGCGCGAGTTCGCCCGCCCCAAGGCGATCACGAAGCGCCGGGCCAGATCCCTGATCCCGTCGACGACCTTCGACCGCACCCCCGCGGACACCTCCCGCGTGGTCAAGATCGTCCGATTCCTCCACGGCCGCCGCTAAACCCCGCCGCAACAGCCCGAACTGATGCTCCTTCGGCTCGTCAACGTGGATCTCGCGACCGATGTACCGCTTGAGACACCGAACGACGCCTTCCTCGCCGAGGCCCGCACCCCGGCGTTGACGGAAAGGCGCGTTATTCGGGCGTGTTATTACACGCGGAACCGCCCAAACGTCGGGAAGCAGGGGCCAGCACCGGCGGGCGAGTGTCGGAGGGCGGGCGCCCGGCGGGCGAACCCACACCCGCAGACCGCCGAAGTGCACTTCGGCGACGGGAGGGCAGCCTCGGCCGGCAGTGGTGGGTCAGAAGAGGGTCAGCTCGTCGCGGACGATGCCACGTAGGGCGTCATAGTCGACGACCACGCAGCGGATGCCGCGGTCGGTGGCCAGGACGCGGGCCTGGGGCTTGATCTCCTGGGCCGCGAACACGCCCGTGATCGGGGCGATCAGCGGGTCGCGGCCGAGCAGCTCCAGGTAGCGCGTCAGCTGTTCCACGCCGTCGATGTCGCCGCGCCGCTTGACCTCGACCGCGACGTGGGCGCCGGTCGCGTCGCGGCACAGCAGGTCGACCGGGCCGATGGCGGTCATGTGCTCACGGCGTACGAGCGTGAAGCCCACGCCGAGCGCCGACGGCGTCGCGGCGAGCAGCTCCTGCAGGTGGGCCTCCACGCCGTCCTTGCGCAGGCCGGGATCGACGCCCAGCTCGTGGCTGGTGTCGTGGAGGATCTCCTCGAGCGTGATCCGCAGCTCCTCGCCGGCCTTGTTGACCACGCGCCACACCCCGGGCGCCTCTTCCAGCCGGCACGGCGGGCTCATCCAGTTCAACGGCTTGTACGCGCGGTCGTCGGCGTGGATCGAGATCGACCCGTCGGCCTTGACCATGAGCAGCCGGGTGGCGAGGGGCAGATGTGCGGTGAGCCGTCCGACGTAGTCCACCGAGCACCGAGCGATAACCAGACGCACCGCAGCAGCCTACGCGAACCACCGCCGCGCCGACGCGGGTTGGCGGCGTACCGCATGTCCGATCACGTGATGTGCTGAGCCGGGGTCGGACCCCGGCCAGCGGCCGGGGCTCGGCACCCTTTGCGAGCAAGTGTCATGCTTGGTACGTGCTGGAGACATTGACGGGAGTCGGGCTGGCCACCTCGGCCGGCCTGAACGCGTACATCCCCCTGCTCGCCGTCGGCCTCCTCGGTCGCTTCACCGGCCTGATCAACCTCCCCGGGTCATGGAACTGGCTGGAGAACGGCTGGGTGCTCGGCATCCTGACGGTCCTGCTGCTCATCGAGTTCGTCGCCGACAAGATCCCGGTCGTCGACCACATCAACGACGTGGTCCAGACCGTCGTCCGGCCCACGGCCGGCGGCCTCGCCTTCGGGGCGACGTCGAGTTCGGGTGCGGTCACCGTGGACAACCCCGGTGACTTCTTCGGCGGCAACCAGTGGGTACCGGTCGTCGCGGGCATCGTGATCTCGCTGGTCGTGCACGGCGCCAAGGCCGCGATCCGGCCGGTGGTGAACCTGTCGACCGGCGGGGCGGGCGCGCCGGTGGCGAGCACGGTCGAGGATGTGGCGAGTGCCTCACTGTCGCTGATCGCGATCATCCTGCCGGTACTCGTTATTGTCTTTCTGATCGGTTTTGTCTGGTTCTTCTGGGTGATGTTCCGCAAGGTGCGGCGACGGCGGGCGGAGAAGCGGGCCCGCCGGGCGGGCGTCCGCGAGCCGGATCCGACGCTGCCCCTGCCGCCGGTGCGGTAGCCCCGGCGAACGGCCGCCGGTCCGCTCCGACATAGTGGACGGCATGAGTTCTGACGCCGCCATCGCGGTGGTGGGCCTGCGCAAGGCGTACGGCAAGCAGCAGGCGGTCGCCGGAGTGGACCTCACGGTCGACAAGGGCGAGGTGTTCGCGCTGCTCGGGCCGAACGGCGCCGGCAAGACCACGACGGTGGAGATCCTGGAGGGTTACCGGCGCCGGGACGCGGGCGAGGTCAGCGTTCTCGGCGTCGATCCGGCGCGGGCCGACGCGGCCTGGCGCGCGCGCATCGGCATCGTGCTGCAGAGCACCAACCAGTTCGACAACCTGCGCGTCGGTGAGCTGCTGCGGCTGTTCGCGGGCTACTACCCGAACGCGGACGACCCGGCGGGCGTGCTGGAGCGGGTGGGCCTGGCGGACAAGGACCGCGCCGCGGTGCACACGCTGTCGGGCGGGCAGCGCCGGCGCCTCGACGTGGCGCTGGGCATCATCGGCCGCCCCGAGCTGCTTTTCCTCGACGAGCCGACCACGGGCTTCGACCCCCAGGCGCGGCGCGAGTTCTGGGCGCTCGTGCGCGACCTCTCGGCCGCCGGCACGACCATCCTGCTCACCACCCACTACCTGGACGAGGCGGAGGCGCTCGCCGGCCGGGTCGGCGTGATCGCCGGCGGCCGGGTCGTGGCCGTGGCCCCGCCGGCCGAGCTGGGCGGGCGCGCCCAGGCCGCCGCGACGGTCTCCTGGATCGAGCCCGACGGGCCGCGTTCGGCGCGGACGGACACCCCCACGGCGTTCGTCCGGCAGCTCGTGTCGCGCTTCGGCGGCGCGGAGATCCCCGGTCTCAGCGTCACCCGCCCCACCCTGGAGGAGATCTACCTCGACATGATCGGTGGAGACAGATGAGCGACCTCGTGGCGCCGGCGCTCGGTCTGCGGCAGGGGCGCGCGGAGATCACCCGGTTCGCGCGCAGCCGCGAGGCCGTGGTGTTCACGGTGCTGTTCCCCGTACTGATGATCGTGGTCTTCGGGTCGATCTTCGACTGGGACATCGCCCCCGGCGTGCCGTTCACGCAGTACTTCGTGGTGGGCATGATGGGCGCCGGCCTCATGGCGACCGGCTTTCAGAACCTGGCCATCCAGATCCCCATGGAACGCGACCGTGGCGAGCTGAAGCGGCTGCGCGGCACCCCGATGCCCCCGTCGGTCTACTTCATGGGCAAGGTGCTCATGGTCCTGGCCGTCTCGGCGATGTTGACGGTCGTGCTGCTCGTGTTCGCGGTCGCGTTCTACGGCGTGCGGCTGCCGGGCGACGCCCAGCGGTGGTTCACGTTCGGCTGGGTGAGCCTGCTCGGCGTCACAGCGTGCACGCTGTGCGGCATCGCGTTCTCCTCGCTGGCCCGCACGGCGCGCAGCGGCTCGGCCGTGGCCACCCCGGTCGCGCTCGTCCTGCAGTTCATCTCGGGCGTGTTCTTCGAGTTCTCGCAGCTGCCGCACTGGATGCAGCAGATCGCCGCGCTGTTCCCGCTCAAGTGGATCTGCCAGGGCCTGCGCTCGGTGTTCCTGCCGGCCGAGCTGGCCGCGGGTGAGCCGGCCGGGTCCTGGGAGCTGGGCCGTGTCGCCCTCGTGCTGACCGTCTGGTGTGTGCTCGGCCTGGTCCTCTGCCTGACCACGTTCCGCTGGACCACGAAGCGCGACGGCTGATCAGCTGACGGCAGCCGGCCAGCCAGGATCCGGGCGTCTCACCCTCTCACCCTTCCCTCCTTCGAGAACCGCACATTGCGCGTACGCGACACCGACGACGCCCGCACGACCAGCTCCGGCGCGACCAGTACCCGTTGGGCGGGGCGGCGCTCGCCGTCCAGCAGCCGCGAGACCATGAGCTCGACGGCGAGCCGACCGACGTGACTCTTCGGCGGCCGTACGGCCGTGAGCGGCGGCTCGGCCAGGTGGGCCACCTCGTCGTCGTACGAGACGATCGCCAGGTCGTCGGGGATGTTGACGCCCCGCTCGGCACAGAACTGGGCGACGGACACGGCATCGGGGTCGCTGTGCACGATGAGCGCGGTGACCCCTTCGCGCCGGCACTCCGCGAGGATGCCCGCGATGATGTCGCGATGGTCGGGCGCGTCGAGCGCCACGGACTCGCGCACCACCAGCGCGTCCGTCACGCCCAGCTCGGTGGTCGCGGCGTGCCAGCCATGCAGCAGGTGGGTGGAAGTGGGGCTGCCCCGCGACAGTACGAGGCCCAGGCGCTCGTGTCCCTGCTGCCGCAGGTGGTGCACGGCGATCCCCATGCCGAGCGCGTGGTCGCTGCGCACCCACTCGAGGCGGCTCGACGTCGGGGTCCACCGGGACGGCTGGCGCTCGACGAGGATGACCGGCACGGGCAGCTGGCCGATCCAGTCGAGCAGCTCGCCGTCCAGGCTGGGCGCGAGCAGCAGCCCCTGCGCGTGACCGTCGTCGACCAGCCGGCCGATCTGGCGGCGATCCTCGTCCGGGTCGTAGCTCGACCCGCGCAGCTGGATGGTCACCCCGAGCGCGGCGGCCGCCGCACGCGCCCCGGCCACGATCGGGGGCCAGGAGAAGTCAAGCGACGGTACGACCATGCCGATGGTGAACCGGGTCGCGGCCCGGCGCGGGCGGTGGACGACCTGGGTCGGCAGGGTGGCCCCGCCGTGCACCTTGGCCACGAGGCCCCGCTCGGCGAGCGCGGCGATGTCGCGACGGATGGTCAGCTCGCTGACGCCGAGTTCGCGCGCGAGGTCCCGCACGCGCACGGCGCCCTGCCCGCGCAGCTCAGCAAGCAGCCGTTCCTGTCGCTGCACGCTGAACAGCCGCCCTGCCGTCACGACGCCTCACCCGGGCCTAGTATCGACAGGCGCTGATGTTACCGGCCCGGGTGCGTGATGGGGTTCCTGACCTCCGTCGCCGCCCGCTAGCTGTAGTCGTAGAAGCCCTTGCCGGTCTTGCGGCCCAGGTCACCGGCGGCGGCCATACGCTGCAGCAGCTCGGGCGGGAAGAACTTCGGGTCGCTGGTGTCCGAGTGGATGTTCAGGGTGGCGTGCAGCAGCACATCGACGCCGGTGAGGTCCGTCGTCGCGAGCGGGCCCATCGCGTGGCCGAAACCCAACTTGCAGGCCGTGTCGAGGTCCTCTGGGGTGACCACGCCGCTCTCCACGAGGCTCACGGCCTCCATGACGAGCGCGGTGATCAGGCGCGTCGTGACGAAGCCCGCGATGTCGCGGTTGACGACGATGCAGGTCTTGCCGATCTCCTCGGCGAACGCGCGGGCGGTCGCGAGCGTCGCGTCGCTCGTCTTGTACCCGCGCACGAGCTCACACAACTTCATCATGGGTACGGGCGAGAAGAAGTGCGTACCGACGACGGACTCGGGCCGGGCGGTCACCGCCGCGATCTGGGTGACCGGGATGGCTGAGGTGTTGGTCGCCAGGACGGCAGTGTCCCCGCACAGGCGGTCGAGCTGACGGAAGACCTCCTGCTTGAGGTCCAGGCGCTCGAAGACGGCCTCGACGACGAGGTCGGCGTCGGCCACGGCGTCCAGGTCGGTCGTCGTCGTGATCCGGTCCAGCGTGGCGGACACGTCCTCGGCCGCGATCGTGCCCTTGGCGGCGAACTTCTCCAGCGACGCCCGCACGGCCGCGACGCCCCGTGCGGTGGCGGCGTCGTCCAGGTCGCGGAGCGTGACCTGCCAGCCCGCCTGGGCCGCCACCTGGGCGATGCCCGAACCCATCAGACCGGCCCCGATGACCGCGAGTCGCCCTGCCATCCGCGCACCCTCCTCGTCCCGAGGTCGCCGCCTTTGCGCGGCGGCCCTGGCCTGACCCTACCGACCCCAGCCGGAACGCGCGTTCAGGGCACCCCATCCCACCTGCGGTGGCACACTGGCAGCGTGCCCCTCACGCACGGGTTGAGCTACTTTCTGGCGCCGCTGCTGGCTTTGGCCCTCGTCGGCGTGCTCGCCCTGGTGCTCAAGTGGGCCTTCAGCGACGTGGCCGAGCCGGACGACCTCGACGACATTGACACGCGGCCCCGGGGCGCCGACCGTCGCGACGACGATGTCGAGATCGCGGAGGTCGCCACCGCCGAACCAGCGGTCACAGCGACCCCGCCGGCCCCGCTGGAAACACCGGATCCACTCGCCGGACCCACGGCCGTCGCGGGGCTCCCCATGCACGAGGACTACGGCCTGCTGCGCGTCGTCACCGTGGCCGAGTGCGACGACGCGGCCCACGCCGCGGTCAGCTTGCTCGCCGAGGCCGGCATCCGCGCCACGACCACCACCGGCGCGGACGGCCAGGTCCGGGTGCTGGTGTTCGAGTCGGACCTCTTCCGGGCCCGCCGCGTCGTCGGCTGGCCCGCCTGATCCGAGCAGTTCCGGGCGGTGTACGCCGTCGGCGTTGACGTAGGTCCTCGTGGCTGGACTGACGCTGTGTGGACATTTTGTGGAAGCGCTGTGGACCCGCATCGCCGATGACCGGCGGGCGGCGGTCACAGCCCGAACTCGGGCTCCGGCGGGGCGGCCACCCGCTCCACGTGCGCCCCCAGGCGGTGCAGGTCGTTGACGAAGTCCGGGTACCCCCGGTCGATGTGGTGTACGTGCGACACCTCGGTCACCCCGTCCGCGCACAGGCCCGCGATGACCAGGCCGGCGCCCGCCCGGATGTCCGTGGCGCGCACCGGGGCGGCCGACAGCCGGTCGCGGCCACGGACCACGGCGTGCTTGCCGTCCGTACGGATCTCGGCGCCGAGGCGGACGACCTCCTGCACGAACATGAACCGGCCGTCGAAGATGTTCTCCGTGATCATGGAGGCGCCGTCACTCACGGCGGCCAGGCCGATGGCCATGGGCAGCAGGTCGGTGGCGAACCCCGGGTAGGGCAGCGTCACGATGTCGATCGCCGCGGGGCGCTCGTCCATGCGTACCCTGAAATGATCTTTGCCCGTCTCGACGGACGCGCCGGCGGTGGCGAGCTTGTCCAGGGCGATCTCGAGCGAGGACGGGTTGATGCCGGTGACGGTGACGTCCCCGCGCGTCATGGCCGCGCCGAACGCCCAGGTGCCCGCGACGATGCGGTCGCCGACCGTCCGGTGCGCGACCGGCCGCAGCTCGTCCACGCCCGTGATGACCAGCGTGGAGGTGCCCGCGCCCTCGATCTGCGCGCCCATCCCCCGCAGCATGTCGCACAGGTCGACGATCTCGGGCTCGCGGGCCGCGTTGTCGATCTCGGTGGTGCCCTTGGCGAGCACGGCCGCCATGAGGAGGTTCTCCGTGGCGCCCACGCTCGGGAAGTCGAGCCAGATCGTCGCGCCGCGCAGCCGGTCGGCCGTCGCGATGATGAACCCGTGCTCGCCGCTGATCTCGGCACCCATCCGGGCGAGCCCGCTGATGTGCATGTCCAGCCCGCGCGAGCCGATCGCGTCGCCGCCGGGGTGGGCGACCCGGACGGACCCGCACCGGGCCAGCAGCGGGCCGAGTACGCAGATGGAGGCGCGCAGGCGGCGCACGAGGTCGTAGTCGGCCTCCGCGCCCAGCCCGTCGGCCGGCACGTCCACGGCCAGTTCGACCCCGAGCGCGTCGGACTCGATGGCGTCCACCTGGCAGCCCAGCCGGCGCAGCACCTCGGCCATCAGCGCCATGTCCGTGATCCGGGGGACGTTCGACAGCGTGCTGCGGCCCGGCGCGAGCAGCGCCGCGGCCATGAGCTTGAGGGCGGAGTTCTTCGCGCCGACGACCGGCACGTCACCGGCCAGCCGCGCGCCGCCCGTTACCCGGATGACGTCCACGGCGCCCATCGTAGGGTCGTCGTCTCCCGGGCGCGCGGCGAGCGGCTGACCCGCCACCGCGACGCCCCCTAGGCTGTATGCCATGGCCGTCCACCTCACCCGCATCTACACCCGGACCGGCGACACCGGCAGCACCGCGCTCGGTGACGGCAGCCGGGTCGCCAAGACCGATCCGCGCATCGCGGCCTACGCCGACGTTGACGAGGCGAACGCCGCGATCGGCGTGGCGCTCGCTCTGGGACAACTCGCCGACGACGTGATTGCCCCGCTGCGGATCGTACAAAACGACCTGTTCGACGTGGGAGCAGATCTAAGTACGCCGATCCAGGCGGAGCCGAAGTGGCCCCCGCTGCGGATCACCCCCGCGTATGTGGAGCGCCTGGAAGGCTGGTGCGACGAGTTCAACGCCCGGGTGGGCAAGCTCGACTCGTTCATCCTCCCCGGCGGCACGCCCGGCGCGGCCCTGCTGCATGTGGCCCGCACGGTCACCCGGCGCGCGGAGCGCACCGCCTGGGCGCTCTACGAGACGGACCCGGAGCGCACCGGGACCCTGCCGGCGACCTACCTCAACCGGCTGTCCGACCTGTTGTTCATCCTGTCCCGGATCGCCAACCCCGGCGGCGACGTCCTGTGGGTTCCGGGCCGCGACCGCTAGCGGCTCACGGGCGGCGCGGATTCCAGCCAGGACAGGAAGCCGGTCAGGGTCGACTCAGCGAGCGCGATCTCGACCGGCTCCGCGCCGCCCGCGCACCGGACAATCACGTACCCGGCCGGTAGCGCGAGGCGCTCCTCGCCCTCGGGCGCCCGGCGGTTCTCGACCGTGAGCTGTCCCCGGCTGAGCACCCGCCGGGGACGCACGGCGAAACTGAAGATCCGGTACCACCGCAGGTGGTTGCCCGCGAACCGCCCCAGGCCGGGCGACCAGCCGCGTTCGGGCACGAACGTGTTGAGCCGCAGGTACATCTCGATGGTCCCGCCACCGCGGGAAATGACCTCGCGCCGGATGAACAGAAGCATCAGGGCGAGGAGTGCGAGTCCGACGCCGATGCAGACCCCTTCAAAGATCTTCATCGGCGTCCCGATCAGTGCGCCGCGGCGGCGGTCGCGGGTACGCAGGTCTCCGCGAGCACGGTGACCCCGTCATCGGTGACCGAGAGGAAACCGCCGTCGACCTCGTAGCGCAGCTCCTCGCCGTTGCCGACCTTGATGCGCACCTGGCCGGGCGCGGCCAACTGGCCGAACAGCGGGGCGTGACCGGCGAGGACGCCCAGCTCACCCTCCGTCGTCCGGGCAAAGACCGCCTCGGCCTCACCGGACCAGACCTTCGCCTCAACGGCGACGAGCTCGACGTGGAAGAGCTTCGACACGGTGGATCTCCCTAACCTGTCGTGGTGCGGGCCAGTCTAGTAGGCGCCTCAGGCTGGCCCGCAGTGGGCTCCCGCCCTGGGAGCGGGCTCACTTCTTGTTGACCAGCTTCGGATTCTCGGTCACAAACTCGTCCAACGCGTCCGCCCGCAGCGCGGCGAAGTACTCCTTGCGGATCGAGTTGAGCGCCTCGCCCCGGTAGCTGCCGCCGCTCATCACGCTGCCGCCGGGCAGGCCCACGAGGGTCACGTTCGCCGGCTTGAGGTTCTTGAGGGCGAAGGCGTAGTCCACGAGGCGGTGGCCGCGCCCGTCGAAGGTGAGCGTCTTGCCGAGGGCCTTCACGACCTTGTCGAGGTTGGCCGGGTTGGCCACCACGTCCCTGCTGAACAGCTTGACCATGATCGCCTTGACCAGCTGGCGGTTGTGCCGCTGGCGCGCGTAGTCCGAGCCGCTGATGTAGCGCTGGCGGGCGTAGTCGAGCGCCTGCCAGCCGTTCATCTTCTGCTGGCCCACCTTGTACGTCTTGGCGGTGCCACCGACCCGCGAAAGGGCCTGACCCTTGGTGTTGCGGTGGATCGAGGTCACCTTCTGGTCGACGTAGATGTCGATGCCACCCAGGCTGTCCACCAGCTCCTTCATGCCGTTGAACGTCAGGATGCCGCCCGCGTCGAACCGCTTGATGCCGGTGTAGTTGCTGACGGTCTTCGCCAGCAGCTCGAAGCCCTGCGCCACCTTGGGGATGTTCGTGCCGGGCACCCGGGCGCCGTAGCTCATCGCGTGCGTGAGCTTGGTGGTCTCGCCCGGGAAATTGGCCTTCTTGAACGCCGGGATCGGCACGACGAGGTCGCGGGGCAGCGACGTGAGGTACGCGTGCTCCAGGTCCTTGGTGACATGCAGGATCATGACCGTGTCGGCGTGCGGCTGCCAGGTCTTGATCGACTCACGGGAGTCGATGCCGACGAGCAGGATGTCCAGCGGGCCCTTGATGTCCGCGCCCGGTTCGGGGGTCGGGCTCGCCGGGGCGCCGGCCGACGGTGTCGCCGAGCCGAACAGGTCCGTCTGCGGGATCGCCTTGTCGGCCTTGTCGATGGCCTTGTTCGCCGCGAAGGCGATGCCGGCGACGACCAGCACGAGTGCGACCGCGGACAGCAGAATGACGCGCACGCGACCGGACACGGAAACCCTCCCCCTGCGGCGCCGGGGGTCGGCGCCGACGCGAAAGGTTACCGCGTCCGCGGGTACGCCCGGAAACGCGTCAGGGCGCGCGGTATGCGAACCGCGCGCCCTGTTGCGTACCGCGAGACCTAGCCCTTGGTCAGGTTGTGGTAGTTGCGCTCGAGGTCGTCGAGGCCACCGCACATGAAGAACGCCTGCTCGGGCACGTGGTCGTACTCGCCCTCGGAGATCTTCTTGAACGCCTCGACCGTGTCCTTGACCGACACGAAGGAGCCCTCGACGCCCGTGAACATCTTCGCGGCGTAGGTGTTCTGGGACAGGAAGCGCTCGATGCGGCGGGCGCGACCCACCGTGATCTTGTCTTCCTCGGAGAGCTCGTCCATGCCGAGGATGGCGATGATGTCCTGCAGGTCCTTGTAGCGCTGCAGGATCCGCTTCACCTCGGAGGCCACCGTGTAGTGCTCGACGCCCACGTACTCGGGGGCGAGGATCCGCGACGAGGACGCCAGCGGGTCAACCGCCGGGTAGATGCCCTTGTCCGAGATCGAACGCTCCAGGTTCGTGGTGGCGTCCAGGTGGGTGAACGTGGTCGCCGGCGCCGGGTCGGTGTAGTCGTCCGCCGGCACGTAGATGGCCTGCATCGAGGTGATGGCCTTGCCACGCACCGAGGTGATGCGCTCCTGCAGCTCGCCCATCTCGTCGGCCAGCGTGGGCTGGTAACCCACGGCGCTGGGCATGCGGCCGAGCAGGGTGGAGACCTCCGAACCGGCCTGCGTGAACCGGAAGATGTTGTCGATGAAGAGCAGCACCTCCTGGTTCTGCACGTCACGGAAGTACTCCGCCATGGTCAGCGCGGAGAGCGCGACCCGCAGACGGGTGCCCGGCGGCTCGTCCATCTGACCGAAGACGAGCGCGGTCTGGTTGATGACGCCCGTCTCGGTCATCTCGTGGATGAGGTCGTTGCCCTCACGGGTGCGCTCACCCACACCGGCGAAGACCGAGGTGCCACCGAAGTTGTTGGCAACCCGGATGATCATCTCCTGGATGAGCACCGTCTTGCCCACGCCCGCGCCACCGAACAGGCCGATCTTGCCGCCCTTGACGTAGGGCGCCAGGAGGTCGAGCACCTTGACGCCGGTCTCCAGCATCTCGGTCTTCGGCTCGAGGTCGGCGAACGCCGGGGGCCGGCGGTGGATCGGCCACCGCTCGGTCACCTCGAGCTTCTCGCCCTCCTTGAGGTTGAGGCAGTCACCGATCGCGTTGAACACGTGCGACTTGGTGATGTCGCCGACCGGCACCGAGATCGGGCCACCCGTGTCGCGGACCTCCGCGCCACGCACCAGACCGTCGGTCGGCTGCATGGAGATCGCACGGATCTGGTTGTCACCCAGGTGCTGGGCGACCTCCAACGTCAGCGTCTTGGTGCCCTCGGCGAGGGTCACGTCGACGTGCATGGCGTTGAAGATGTCCGGCATCGCGTCGCGGGGGAACTCGGCGTCGACGACCGGGCCGATGACCCGGACGACACGGCCGACGCCGGTCTTGGTCTCTACAGCTGCAGTCATCTCACACTTCACTTCCCGCGGCAGCGAGCGCGTTCGCCCCGCCGACAATCTCGCTGATCTCCTGGGTGATCGCGGCCTGGCGCGCGGAGTTCATCTCGCGCGTGTACTTCTTGATCAGTTCTTCCGCGTTGTCCGTGGCGCTCTTGCAGGCACGCCGGCGGGCCGCCGACTCACTCGCCGCCGAGTCCAGCAACGCCGCGTAGATGCGGGTGTTGATGTACTTCGGCAGGAGCGCGTCGAGCAGCGCGTCCGGGTCCGGCTCGAACTCGTACGCGGGCAGCAGCGCGTGGTGCTCCGCCGACTCCGTCGTCTCGACCTGCAACGGCGCGAGGAAGTTCGCCTGCGG
Source organism: Luedemannella helvata (assembly GCF_039528415.1). Taxonomy (NCBI): domain Bacteria; kingdom Bacillati; phylum Actinomycetota; class Actinomycetes; order Micromonosporales; family Micromonosporaceae; genus Luedemannella; species Luedemannella helvata. The sequence continues at coordinate 52,218 of NZ_BAAALS010000008.1, read as the reverse complement.
CGTCTGGGTCATCAGCGAGCGGAACTGCGTGTGCACCACGTGCAGCTCGTCCACGCCCCAGATGCCGTCCTCACCCGGGTGCGGGCCGCCCACGTCGTCCACGTCGTCCGCGCCCGCCACGAACGCCTTGATCAGCGTCTCGCCGATCTCCCGCGCGTTGGCGAAGGTCGGCTGCTCCGAGAAGCCCGTCCAGCTCGCCTCGACCGGCCGGTTGCGGAACCGGTAGTACGTGAGGCCCTTGCGGCCCACCGTGTACAGCAGGACCTGCTTGCCGTCCTCCTTGAGCCGGGCGATGAGCTGCTCGGCCGTGCGGATGGCGTTGGCGTTGTAGCCGCCGGCCAGGCCGCGGTCACTTGTGATGAGCAGGACGCCCGCCCGCCGCACGACCGGCCGCGCCACGAGCAGCGGGTGGTCGACGTTGGCGTTGCTCGCCAGGGCCGTGAGCACGTTCGTGATCGCGGTCGCGTAGGGCTGCGACGCGGCCACCCGCTCCTGGGCCTTGGCGATGCGGCTCGTGGCGACGAGCTCCTGCGCCTTGGTGATCTTCTTGGTGGACTTCACCGACCGGATGCGTCGGCGAAGGGCACCTACCTGGGCTGCCATGGCATCACTTCTTCGGCGGAACGACGCGCTTGACGGTCTCGCGGGTCTCCGCGCCGGCTTCCAGCGCCTCGGCGGCCGGCTCGTTGATCACGATCTGGCCGTCCTTGCCCAGGAACATCTGCTTGAAGTCCGCGATGGCCTGGTCCAGGGCGGCGATGATGTCGTCGTCCCAGGTGTTGTCGGCGATCGCGTCGAGCGTGCTCTTGTGCGAGTGGCGCAGGTACTGCAGGAACTCCGTCTCGAAGCGGCGCACCTCGCCCAGCGGGATGTCGTCCAGCTTGCCCTCGGTGCCGGCCCACACGGACACGACCTGCTCCTCGACCGGGTACGGCGAGTAGTTCGGCTGCTTGAGCAGCTCGACCAGGCGGCTACCGCGCTCCAGCTGGGCCCGCGACGCCTTGTCCAGGTCGGAGGCGAAGGCCGAGAAGGCCTCCAGCTCACGGTACTGCGCGAGGTTGAGCCGCAGCGAGCCGGCGACCTTGCGCATCGGCTTCACCTGGGCCGAACCACCGACGCGGGACACCGAGGTACCGACGTTGATCGCCGGACGGACGCCCTGGTTGAACAGGTCAGCCTCCAGGAAGATCTGGCCGTCGGTGATCGAGATGACGTTGGTCGGGATGAACGCCGAGATGTCGTTCGCCTTGGTCTCGATGATCGGCAGACCGGTCATCGAGCCCGCGCCCATCTCGTCGGAGAGCTTCGCGCAGCGCTCCAGCAGCCGGGAGTGCAGGTAGAAGACGTCACCCGGGTACGCCTCACGGCCCGGCGGGCGGCGCAGCAGCAGCGACACGGCACGGTACGCCTCGGCCTGCTTGGTGAGGTCGTCGAAGACGATGAGGACGTGCTTGCCGGCGTACATCCAGTGCTGGCCGATGGCCGAGCCGGTGTAGGGCGCCAGGTACTTGAAGCCGGCCGGGTCGGACGCCGGGGACGCGACGATCGTCGTGTACTCCATCGCGCCGGCTTCCTCGAGCGTGCCCTTGATCGACGCGATCGTGGACGCCTTCTGGCCGATGGCGACGTAGATGCAGCGGACCTGCTTCTTCGGGTCGCCGGACGCCCAGTTGGCGCGCTGGTTGAGGATGGTGTCCAGCGCGATCGTGGTCTTGCCGGTCTTGCGGTCACCGATGATCAGCTGCCGCTGGCCCCGGCCGATCGGCGTCATCGCGTCGATCGCCTTGATGCCGGTCTGCATGGGCTCGGACACCGACTGGCGCGCCATGACGTTGGGCGCCTGCAGCTCCAGCTCGCGGTAGCCGTCGTTCTCGATGTCGCCGAGGCCGTCGATGGGCTTGCCCAGCGGGTCCACGACGCGGCCCAGGAACTTGTCGCCCACCGGGACCGAGAGGACCCGGCCGGTGCGCTTGACCTGCTGGCCTTCCTCGATGCCGGCGAACTCGCCCAGGACGACGACACCGATCTCGCGAACGTCCAGGTTCAGCGCCAGGCCCAGCGTGCCGTCAGCGAACTCCAGCAGCTCGTTGGCCATCGTCGAGGGCAGGCCCTCGACCTTGGCGATACCGTCGCCGGCCTCGGTGACGACGCCGACCTCCTCGCGGGAGATCTCCGGCGTGTAGGACGAGACATAGCGCTCCAGCGCGCCCCGGATCTCGTCCGAGGAGATGGTCAGCTCGGCCATCCTCAACTTCCTTATGGTGTGGGGGCTGGGCTATGAACCCGTCAGCCTGCGTCGGATATCGAAGTTCTGTAGGTCAGGTGAGCGCGTGCCGGGCCTCGGCGAGCCGCCGGGAGACCGTGCCGTCGTAGAGGTCGTTGCCAACCTGCACGCTGAGTCCGCCCACGATCGACGGGTCGACGGAGACCTTGAGGGCGATCTCCCGACCGTACATCGCGGCCAGGCGGGCGCCCAGCCGGCTCTCGTCGGCCTCGCTCAACGGCACCGCCGTCGTGACGTACGCAACCTGCCGGTCACGCCGCTCGGCGGCCGCCTCGACGAGCCGGGTCAGCGAACCGGTCAGGCCGCGCCCGCCGTACCCGGCGAGCGCCAGCTCCGCCAGCCGCACCGTGGCCGGCTTCGCCTTGTCCTTGAGCAGGTCCCTGACCAGCTCGGCCCGCTGCGTCACCGGCGCGTTCGGGTCGCTCAGCACCGTGGCCAGCCCCGGGTTGGCGTCGATGAGCTGCCCGAAACGGAACAGCTCGTCCTCCACCTCACCCAGGTCACCGGCCTTGTCAGCGCCGGCAAGGACCGTCTGCACGCCGAGCTGCTCGGTGGCGTTGAGCAGCTCGTTCGGGCTGGACCAGCGGCCCGCGACCAGCCCGCGCAGCAGCTGGGCGGCGCGCTCAGAGACCTTGTCCCCGAGGATCGCGTCGAGCAGCCCGGCCCGGTCCTCGCCCGCCCGCGCCGGGTCGGCGAGGGCCCGACGCAGCCGCGGCTCGCGCCGCAGCAGGTCGGCGGTGGCGAGGATCTCGTCCGCGGTGGCGGACAGCTCGGCCGGCGACGCCGCGGCGACGACCGACTCGAGCTGTTCCACCGCGGCTGCGTACGACTCCCGGCTGGCGGCCTGCATCAGCGCGACCCTCCGGCGGGCGTGGACTCCAGCTCGGTGAGGAAGCGCTCGACCGTGCCCTTGCGGCGGGCCTCGTCGGCGAGCGCGTCGCCCACGATCCGGCTGGCCAGGTCGACCGCGATCGTGCCGAGCTCGGCCTTGACCTCGCGGACGATGGTCTGCCGCTCGGCCGTGAGCTGCTCCTTGCCGGCCGCGATGATCCGGTCGGACTCCTCGCGCGCCTTGGCGAGGATGTCCTCCCGGATCCCGGTGGCGTCGGCCCGGGCCTCGTCACGGATGCGCGCGGCCTCCGTGCGGGCCTCGGCGAGCTGGGCCTTGTACTGCTCGAGCAGCTCGTCCGCCTCGGCCTGCTTCTCCTCGGCGCGCCGGATGCCGCCCTCGATCGCCTCGACCCGGGCCTGGAACGTCTTCTCCATCATGGGGAAGACGAACTTCATGAGTACGAAGCACAGCAGGGCGAACGCGATCGACCCGATGACGATCTCCTGCCAGATCGGGATGATCGGGTTGTGCGCGCCTTCGGCTGCGATAAGGAGCATGCGTGACCTCCGGGATTAGTCTCGGGCGGCTTACTAGAAGACGAAGCCGAAGGCGATGCCCAGCAGGGCGAGCGCCTCGACCACCGCGAAGCCGATCCACAGGTACGGGATGGTCAGGCGGGACGACTCGGGCTGGCGCGCGGTCGCCTGGATGTACGCGGCGAAGATGAGACCCACGCCGATACCCGGGCCGATCGCGGCGAGGCCATAGCCGACCGCGCTGAGGCTGCCTTCCACTGCGGCGTAATCCATTGTTGTTTTCCTCCTGGATATCGCGCGTGACCCTCACGCGTGACGGTGGGACATATGACGTCCGGCGGGCTGGGCCGCCGACTCAGTGTTCGTCGGCGAGCGCGCCCTGGACGTAGCTGGCCGTGAGCACGACGAAGACGTAGGCCTGCAGCAGCGCCACAATGACCTCGAGGAAGTAGAGGGCGATCGCCATGCCCCACGACAGGACCGAGACCGACTTCACCGCGATCGAGTTGGCGCCCAGCAGGGCGAAGCCGCCCAGCGTGAAGACGAGCAGGATCATGTGGCCGGCGAACATGTTGGCGAAGAGCCGCAGCGCCAGCGTGACCGGGCGGACGATGAAGGTCGAGAAGAACTCGATCGGGATCAGCAGCGGCAGCACGAACCACGGCGCCGGGGGGATGAGCGCGTTCTTGAAGAACTTGCCGGCGCCGTGCTTGCGGATGCCGACCCAGATGAACAGCACGTAGCTGATCACCGCGAGCACGATCGGGAAGGCGATGTGCGAGTTCGGCGAGACCTGGATGAGCGGGATCAGGCCGAACAGGTTCGTCAAAAGGATGAAGCAGAACAGCGTCGTGAGGTACGGCGCGAACCGCACGCCCTCGTGCCCGATCATGTCCTTGGCCACACCGTCGCGCGCGAAGCCGTAGATCGACTCGGCGATCCACTGGCGCTTGGTCGGCACCAGCTGCGGGTTCCGGTACGCCCACAGGAAGAAGATGATGAGGACGGCGACGGCGACCCAGACAAGCAGAGTGAACTTCGTCAGCCAGGGGTACGCGCCCTCGACCAGGCTCGGGAGGTAGAAGTCCTCCACACTCGGTGGGAACGGGATTCCGCCCTCAGCGAGGATCGGCACCTGGTGCCCCTCTCATGTCATGCCACCCAACCGTCGGGCGATCAGGTAGACCGCTCCGGCCAGGCCGGCGATGAGCCCCACCGCGATCGCGATGCCACCCGTGTGAAGCCAACGGTCGACGAGCCACCCTACAAACCCCCAGACGAGCATTCCGCCGATGAGGTAAGCGAGAGCAGTCCATCCCGCGCCGGCCCCTTGCGGGTCGCGATCCGGGGGCGTCTTGTCACCAGCCATGACGCGGACAAGATATCAGCCGGTTGAACGGTGCTACACGTCGACCCCCGCGCGCTCCGCGCGGAGGTGGCAGCCGTCTCCAAACCAGGGATCTCATACGTTACTCCTCACCGGACCCACTGTGTCCACTCACGCGCGAAACTTGCTGTGTCGGGTCATGAACACGCACTGTGACAGTGAGCGTATCCACATACGTGACGTCCGTCGCATTCCGGCGGCCGGGTCGTGGGGTCCGGCCGGCATAGTGACCCCGGCCGATCCCACCGCCCCGGCACCTACGGCTCGGCGGGCGGGTCGGGGTGGACCGGATGGCGGACGATGTACCAGATCTGGGCCGCGTTCCAGACCACCACGGCCGCGATCAGTGAGACGCCCATCGCCGGCAGCCCGGCCCAGTCGGCGGCGGCCAGGGCCGCCATGCCGAGTCCGATATACGTGAATTTGATCGTGTACGCCACGAGTCCCACGGCCAGCACGAGTTGGGGCCGCACGGAGTCGGCCCAGGCGATCGCCAGGGTCGACGCCACATAGCTGGCCGCCACGAGCCCCACGCCCGCGGCCGCGCCGGCGGCCGCCACCGCGCCGCCGTACGCCGCCCCGGCGATGACCGAGATCACCAACAGCACCGCCATGGCCCACAGCGCGGTCGGCAGGTGGGGAATGCGCTGGCGCACGGTCCTACGGTCAACAAACTCCGCGTCGACCTCCCGCCGGTCGGCGGGGTCCGGCGCCCGACCACCGGCGGACGCCGGCTGGTCCGCCGGGTCGTCCGTGGACGCGGGGCCACCGCGCATGGCGGCCGTCACCGCGCGACCGTGGCGGCAGCCGGGACGGACGCCGGCGGCTCGGGTACGGCCGGCTTCGGGTACGCCGGGAAGGCGGCCACCAGCGTGGCGACCTCGTCCGCCACGGCCGCCAGCTCGCGGGCGCCGCCGGACGAGCCGGGATCCGCGGCCACCGCCCGGGCGATCAGCGCCGCGATCTCGCGCATCTGCGCCTCCCGCATGCCCTGGGTGGTGACGCACGGCGTGCCCACCCGGATGCCGGACGCGACCATGGGCTTCTGCGGGTCGTACGGGATGGCGTTCTTGTTGAGGGTGATCATCGCGGCGTCGCAGCGCTCCTCGGCCTCGCGCCCGGTGACGCCGGTCTCGCGCAGGTCGAGCAGCGCGAGATGGGTGTCCGTGCCGCCGGAGACGGGGCGCATGCCGGCCTCGGCCAGCCCGTCCGCCAGGGCGCGGGCGTTGGCGACGACCTGTCGGGCGTACTCGGCGTAGGCGGGCTGCGCGGCCTCGCGCAGGGCCACGGCCTTGGCCGCCACGGCGTGCATCAGGGGGCCGCCCTGGGTGAACGGGAAGACGGCCTTGTCCATCCGGGCGCTGAGCTCCTGGGTGCACAGGATCATGCCGCCGCGCGGACCGCGCAGGACCTTGTGGGTAGTGGCGCAGACCACATCGGCGTGCGGTACGGGCGACGGGATGACCCCGCCGGCGACCAGGCCGATGAAGTGCGCCGCGTCGACCATCAGATAGGCCCCGACCTCGTCGGCGATCGACCGGAACCGCCCGAAGTCGATCAGTCGCGGGTAGGCCGTCGCCCCGCAGATGATCATCTTGGGTTTGTGGGCCAGGGCGAGATCGCGAACCTCGTCATAGTCGATCAGCTCGGTGTCCGGCCGGACGGTGTAGCCGACCGTCCGGAACCAGGCACCCGAAAAGTTGACCTTGGACCCGTGGGTGAGGTGCCCGCCGTGGGGCAGATCCATGGCGAGGACGGTGTCGCCGGGCTGCGTCAGGGCCGCGTAGGCGGCGAGGTTCGCGCTCGCGCCGCTGTGCGGCTGCAGGTTCGCGTGATCGGCGCCGAACAGGTCCTTGGCCCGCGCTATGCCGATCTCCTCGGCCTTGTCGACCTCGGCGCACCCGCCGTAGTAACGCCGGCCCGGGTACCCCTCGGCGTACTTGTTGGTCAGCGTCGAGCCGAGCGCGGCCAGCACCGCCGGCGACGTCAGGTTCTCGCTCGCGATCAACTGCAGGCCGCGGCGCAGCCGGCCCAGCTCGCCGAGGACCACGGCCGCGATCTCCGGGTCCTCCGCCTCGAGCGCGGCGAAGTCCGGGCCCCAGTAGGTCTCCACCCCCGGAGTCTATGGCCCTAACCGGACGGATGCCCGGGCGACAGGGCCCCCGACCCGGCATGATCGGCAGTATGCGCTGCCTGGTGACCGGTGCGACCGGCTATGTGGGCGGCCGGTTGGTGCCCCGGCTGCTCGCGGCCGGGCACGACGTGCGCTGCCTGGTCCGAAACCCCGTCCGGCTGCGCGACGAGCCGTGGGCCGACACGGTGGAGATCGTCGCGGGGGACGTGACCAAGCCGGACGGCCTGGTCGACGCGCTGCGGGGCTGCGATGTCGCGTACTACCTGGTGCACGCGCTCGGCCGGCCGGACTTCCCGAGCCTGGACCGCGTCGGCGCCGAGGTGTTCACGCAGGCCGCCGCCACGGCCGGCGTGGGCCGGCTCATCTATCTCGGTGGCCCGGAGCCCGCGGAGCACCACTCCTCGGACCACCTGCGCTCCCGCGACGAGGTCGCCCGCATCATGCTGGCCGGCCCGGTGCCGACGGTCGTCCTGCGCGCGGCCGTGATCATCGGGTCGGGCTCGGCGAGCTTCGAGATGCTGCGCTACCTCACCGAGCGCCTGCCCGTCATGGTCACCCCGCGCTGGGTACGCAACCGGGTGCAGCCGATCGCGATCCGCGACGTGCTGCGCTACCTCGTGGAATGCCCTACGAGCGTGCCCGCCGACATCAACCGCGCCTTCGACATCGGCGGCCCGGACGTGCTCACGTACGCCGAGATGATGCGCCGCTACGCCGAGGTCGCCGGCCTGACGCGGCCCGTCATCGCGCCCGTGCCCGCCCTGACGCCGAAGCTGTCCGCGCTCTGGGTCGGCCTGGTCACCCCGGTGCCCGGCGCGATCGCGCGTCCGCTGGTAGCCAGCCTGATCCACGAGGCGGTCTGCAAGGAACAGGACATTCTCGAGTACGTGCCGGTACCCCCGGACGGGCTGATCGGCTTCGACGAGGCGGTCCGCCTGGCGCTGGCGAAGATCCGCGACGCGGACGTCGAGACCCGCTGGTCGGATGCCAGTTGGCCGTGGGCGTCGACCGCGCCGCTGCCCAGCGACCCGCTGCCGACCGACCCGGAGTGGTCGGGCGGGACCGTCTACACGGACGTGCGCGAGCACGCGGTGGCCGCCCCGCAGGGCGCGCTGTGGCGGGTCATCGAGGCGATCGGCGGCGAGCACGGCTGGTACTCGTTCCCGCTCGCCTGGTCGGCGCGCGGCTGGCTGGACCGGCTCGCGGGCGGCGTGGGGCTACGCCGGGGCAGGCGCGACCCGCGCCGGCTCATGGTCGGCGAGGCCCTCGACTTCTGGCGCGTCGAGGAGATCGTGCCCGGTCGGCTGCTGCGGCTGCGCGCGGAGATGCGGCTGCCCGGCCGGGCCTGGCTGGAGATGCGGGCCGAGCCGGACGGCGAGCACGCCCGGTACCGCCAGCGGGCCGTGTTCCTGCCCCGCGGCCCGGCCGGGCACGCGTACTGGGCGGCGGTGTGGCCGTTCCACGCGATCGTGTTCGGCGGCATGGCCCGCAACATCGCGGCGGCCGCCAAGCGCCAGGCGGCCAGCGGGAGCGGGGTCAGCCGGTGAGGGCCGCGGCGAGCGGGACGACCGTCTCCTCGATCTCGTCGGCCACCCGGGCGAACTCGGCCGGCGCGAGGCCCCACGGGTCGTCGAGGTCGTCACTGGGCCGCGAGGCGGCGCGCCGACCGTCGCCGCCCCACACCGCGCCGCCGCCGCGGGCCGCGTCGACGGCCACCACGAGCGCGTACGCCCGGTCGTAGGCGGCGTCGGCCGAACCGTCGTTGGGCGGCAACCGGTCGAGGTGGACCTTGCGCATGAGCCGGCCGAACTCGCCCAGCACGAACACCTTTCCGGCCGCGTCGGGCCGCAGCTCGACCGCATGGTGAACCTGCTCGGCGGTGGCGCAGAGCACCAGATCGGACTCGTCGATCATCGCCTTGGTCATCCGGCGGGCCCTGAAGCCGGACGGGTCGCCACCCCGGGCCAGCAGCTCGCGCTCGGCCGGGGCGTTCATCGGCTCGCCGACGTGCCAGGACCCGGTGCCGGCGCCGTGACTGCGGTAGAACTCGAGGGCGCGGTCGCCGATCTGCTTGCGGACGGCCAGCACGAACAGCCGCTCCGCCATCGGCGAGCGGCAGATGTTGCCGACACATACGTGCAGGACGGTGAACGGCGCCACGTCGCTACTCCCCCGGTAACTGGATGTTCGGGACCACCTGGCGCAGCTTCTCGATCGGCAGCGCCCCCTCGCGCAACACGGTCGGCACCGGTGTTACGCAATTCACAATCGTAGATGGCGTCTGGTCGGCGCTCTCGCCCGCCTCCAGATACACCGACACGGAGTACTGGAACTGGTCCTGCGCGGCCGTGGCGGTCAGCGCGGCCGGCTCGCCGGTCTTGTTCGCGCTGGAGACCGCCATCGGCCCGGTCTCGCGCAGCACCTCCAGCGCCACCGGGTGGGCCGGCATCCGCACGGCGACCGTGCCGCCGGTGTCCCCGAGGTCCCACTGCAGGCTGGGCGCCTGCTCGACGACGATGGTGAGCGCGCCCGGCCAGAACGCCTCGACCAGGTCGCGGGCCACGGCGGGCAGGCTGAGCGTCAGGCCGTCGAGCGTGTGGCGCGATCCGATGAGGACCGGCGGCGGCATGTGCCGCCCGCGGCCCTTCGCGTTGAGCAGCGCGGTGACGGCCCACGGCTTGAAGGCGTCCGCGCCGATGCCGTAGACGGTGTCGGTGGGCAGCACGATGAGGTCGCCGCGCTTGACGGCCTCGACCGCGGCGCTGACTCCCTGGTCGCGCCACGCGAGGGTGCGGCAGTCGTAGAGGTTCACGGTGCGCCATCCTGCCATCCGCCGGCGCGGCGCGCGGTGGTGAACCGGGGGCGCCCCGCCAGATCGTGATGCAGCCGTACGCGCTCGAAGCCGGCGGCGCGCATCAGCGCCGGCACGGCGTCGCCGTGCGTGTCGTCGTGTTCGATCCCGACCGCCCCGCCGGGCGCGAGCAGCGCGGACACCCGGCGCAGCAACGGCGGGAACAGGTCGAGCCCGTCCGGGCCGCCGAACACGGCCGCGGCCGGGTCGTGCCCGGTCACCTCAACCGGCAGGCCGGCGGCGGCGGTCAGCGGCACGTACGGGGGGTTGCACAGCACCAGGTCCACCCCGGCGTCGAGGTCGGCGAGGACGGCGGGATCGGTGACGTCGCCCGCCACCACCGTGACGGGATGCCCGGCCGCGTTGCGGCGCAGCCACGCCAGAGCCTCGGGCTCGCGCTCGACGGCGTACACCCGGGCGCCGGGATGCTCGGTCGCGACCGACAGGGCGATCGCGCCGGAGCCGGCGCAGAGGTCGACGACCGTGGGAGCGTCCGGACGCCCGCGCAGCCACGCCAGCCCCCACTCGACGAGCAGTTCCGTCTCGGGCCGTGGGACGAATACGCCCGGACCCACGGCGAGATCGAGATGGCGGAAGGCCGCCCGACCGGTGAGGTGCTGGAGGGGTACGCGTGACCCGCGCGCCGCGATCAGCGACGCGTACTCGCGGTGTTGTTCCTCCGTGAGGTCCGGCGCGAGCAACAACCGGCCCCTGGTTGTGGCCAGCACATGTGCGGCCAACAGCTCCGCGTCGACCCGCGCCGATGCCACCCCGGCCTCGGCGAGAACGGCTGTGGCGCGCGCGATCGTGACGGAGACGGACACCCTCCCATCATGCACACCGGTGGCGTGACCACCGGCCCCCGTGCGGAGATCGTCAGGCCGGACGACGCTGGCCGTCCTGACGAGTCCCCCACACCGCCGCGTGCTCGGCTGACCGCACCGGTCAGCGGAGTGCGCGCGCGGCGGCGAGCATGCGTTGCACGTCGGCCCGCGCGACGGCCCGCTCGCGGTCGGCGCAGACGGCCTCCCACGCGTTGCCGCGCGACGTGCCCAACCGTTCCTCGCCCAGCACCTGGTAGAGCAGGCGGACCGTGGCACTGAGCACCGCGCGCGGCGGCGCCGTGATGTCCAGCGTGGCCCTCGTCTGCACTCCGACGGGTGTGCTCATTGGTCGGCCCCCTCGTCCAGCGGGCGTGAACGGATACCCGCCACAAATGTTCGGGGTTGGGTGTTTCGAATCCATGTCCCTGGCGTCAACGGCAGGTCAGATTCCGGTGTCTTCTTCCGTAACACCCTATTTCGGCACACCCTTAACTCGCGCCTCAACGGCGCGACAACTCCGTCTCGCCGGCCAGCCGCGCCGCGCGGTCCGCCTCGGTCAGCGCGTCCAGGACGCCGTCCGCGTCCCCGGCCAGCACCAGATCCAGGTTGTACGCGGTGAAGTTGATCCGGTGGTCGGAGATCCGGTTCTGCGGGAAGTTGTACGTGCGGATGCGCTCCGAGCGGTCGACCGTGCGCACCTGCGCGCGCCGGGCGTCCGACGCGGCGGCGGCCGCCTGCTCCTCGGCGAGCTGCGCGAGCTTGGCCCGCAGCATCCGCATGGCCCGGTCCTTGTTCTGCAGCTGCGAACGCTCGTTCTGGCAGCTCACCACGACGCCCGTGGGCAGATGGGTGATGCGCACCGCGGAGTCGGTCGTGTTGACGGACTGACCGCCCGGGCCGCTGGACCGGAACACGTCGATGCGCAGGTCGTTCTGGTCGATCTCGACCTCGGCCTCCTCGGCCTCCGGGGTGACCAGCACGCCCACGGCCGAGGTGTGGATGCGGCCCTGCGACTCCGTGGCGGGCACGCGCTGCACGCGGTGCACCCCGCCCTCCCACTTCAGCCGCGACCACACGCCGTACCCGCCCTCGGGCACGCCCCTGGTCTTGATGGCGACCGCCACGTCCTTCATGCCGCCGAGGTCCGACTCCTGCGAGTCGAGCACCTCGGTGACCCAGCCGCGCCGCTCGGCGTAGCGCAGGTACATGCGCAGCAGGTCGCCGGCGAACAGGGCCGACTCCTCGCCGCCCTCGCCCGCCTTGATCTCCAGGATCACGTCCTTGCCGTCGTTGGGGTCACGCGGGATGAGCAGCTCGGCGAGCTTCTCCTCAATGCCCGGGATGCGCTCGGCCAGAGCGTCGGCCTCGGCGGCGAATTCCGGGTCCTCGGCGGCCAGCTCGCGGGCGGCGGCCAGGTCGGAGCGGGCCTGGGTCAGCTCGGCGGCCGTCTTGTGGATGGGGGTCAGCTCGGCGAAGCGCCGGCCCACCTGCCGCGCCGTCGACTGGTCGGCGTGGATCGCCGGATCGGCGAGCCGCCGCTCCAGCTGCGCGTACTCGTCAAGCAACGTCGCCAAACGGTCGGTGCTCATCGCTCTCCCCCCTCCCTGGATTTACCTACAACATCACAACGGCGCCCGCCCCGCGCCGGTGTGGGCGCGGCGGCGGACGCCGTCGGAGCAGCTACTTGGCCTTGTTGACCTTGGCGTACTTCTGCTGGAACTTCGCCACGCGGCCGGCGGTGTCGAGGACGCGCTGCTTGCCCGTGTAGAACGGGTGGCAGACGTTGCAGGTCTCGACGTGGATCGAACCGTTCTTCGCGGTGCTGCGCGTGGTGAACGAGTTGCCGCAGGAGCAGGTGACCTCGGTCACGGCGTACTGCGGGTGAATGTCGGGCTTCATGTGCTGCCTCGGTCCTCTCGTGAAGGTCGCCGGGTCGCCTCGCGTCCTACGACGCGATGTCGGGCGTGAACCGGAACCTGGCCGGTGTAACAGTCTGCCACGTGCGGTTGTTCCCGACCGCACCGGGCGCCTACTTCACGACCAGCCGGCCGGTCGCCTCGAACGTCGCCAGGTCCGCCAACGCCTCCTGAACGGTCTTCGACAGCGGCGACGGCAGCTCGGCGGGGTCGTGGAACACCGCGTCCGTCGTCTCGTCGGTGACCCGCACCAGCTCCCCCGACCAGCGCGGCACCCGGAACGCCGTGACGTGCAGCTGGTACGTGTGACCCCACTGGTTGGTCGTCGTGTACTCCACGCCGGTGTAGAGGGCGAACGGCTCGACCTCCTCGGCCACGAGCCCGGTCTCCTCGCGCACCTCCCGCACGGCGCACTGGGCGATCGACTCGCCCAGCTCCATCGCCCCCGCCGGCAGCGACCAGTACCCGTTGTCCGACCGCTTGATCAGCAGCACCCGGCCCGCCTCGTCTCGCACGATGGCCCGCGCGCCCACGAACATGAGGATCCGCTCGCCCGCGATCGCCCGCAGCTGCCCCAGGTACGAGTCGGCCCACGAAATGCTCGCCATGCCGACCACCCTAAACGGCGCGGGGCGCGCCGGCCGGTGGCCGACGCGCCCGTCACGACTGGGGCGACTACTCGCCCGGCGTGCTCTTCGCGATCTGCATGAGGAACTCCACGTTGGTGCGGGACTGCTTGAGCCGGTCGATCAGCAGCTCGATCGCGGCCTGCGAGTCCAGCGAGTGGAGCACCTTGCGCAGCTTGAGGATGATCGCGTACTCCTCGGGAGCGAGCAGGATCTCCTCCTTGCGCGTGCTCGACGGGTCGATGTCGACCGCCGGGTAGATGCGCCTGTCGGCGATCTTCCGGTCGAGCTTGAGTTCGGCGTTACCCGTGCCCTTGAACTCCTCGAAGATGACCGTGTCCATCATCGAACCGGTCTCCACCAGCGCGTTCGCGATGATGGTCAGCGAGCCGCCGTTCTCGATGTTGCGGGCGGCGCCGAGGAAGCGCTTGGGCGGGTAGAGCGCCGTCGAGTCGATACCACCGGACAGGATCCGGCCGCTGGCCGGCGCGGCCAGGTTGTAGGCCCGGCCCAGTCGGGTGATCGAGTCGAGCAGGACGACCACGTCGTGACCCAGCTCCACGAGGCGCTTGGCCCGCTCGATCGCCAGCTCCGCGACCGTGGTGTGGTCCTGCGGCGGGCGGTCGAACGTCGAGGCGATGACCTCGCCCTTCACCGACCGCTGCATGTCGGTGACCTCCTCCGGCCGCTCGTCGACGAGGACGACCATGAGGTGGCACTCCGGGTTGTTCTGGCTGATCGCGTTCGCGATGGCCTGCTGGATCATCGTCTTGCCGGCCTTCGGCGGCGACACGATGAGCGCCCGCTGGCCCTTACCGATCGGCATCACCAGGTCGATGATGCGCGTGGTGAGGATGTGCGGCTCGGTCTCCAGGCGCAGCCGCTCCTGGGGGTAGAGCGGGGTGAGCTTGTAGAACTCGGGGCGCCGGCGGGCCTCCTCCGGGTCCATCCCGTTGATGGTGTCGAGACGCACCAGCGGGTTGTACTTGTCACGGCGCTGCTCGCCCTCGCGGGGCGCGCGCACGGCGCCGGTCACCGCGTCGCCGCGACGCAGGCCGTACTTCTTGATCTGCGACATGGAGACGTAGACGTCGTTCGGGCCGGCCAGGTAGCCGGACGTGCGCACGAACGCGTAGTTGTCCAGCACGTCGACGATGCCGGCGACCTGCACGAGCACGTCGTCGTCGGAGACCTGCGGCTCGGCGCCGCCCCCGGACTCGCCGCGCTCGCCGCGGCCCCGGCGACGGTCGCGGAACCGGCTGCGCCGGCCGCGGCGGCCACCCTCGTCGTCGTCATCGCTGTCGGCGCGGTTGTCACGGTCGGCCCGGCTGTCGCGGTCGGCGCGGCTGTCCCGGTCTCCCCGGTTGTCGCGCTCGCCACGCTCGCCACGGCCGTCCCGCTCGCCACGACTGTCACGCTCACCGCGCTCGGCACGCTCACCGCGCTCGGCACGCTCGCCACGGTCGGCACGCTCGCGGCGCTCGCGGCGCTCCGGACGCTCGCCCCGCTCGGCGCGCTCCGGGCGGCCCTCGGCGCGTTCGGTGTCCTCGCGGGTGGCGGCACGGCCGCCGTTCTCGCGGGCCTCGTCCGTCGTCGTGGTCGTCTCGGTCGCGGCGCGGGAAGCCCGCGACTCGCGGGACTCCGGCGGACCGGCGGCGCGGGAGGCCCGCCGCGGTGCCCGCTCCGGGGCCTTTTCCTGGGTGCCGCTGTCGACGCTGGTGACGCTCTCCACGTCACGCACCTCCGCCCGTACCTCCGCACGCGGCGCCTCGCCGCGGGCAGCGACCTCACCCCGAGCCGACTCCGCACGCGGACCCGGGACCCGGCCTTCGCCGTTCTGCTGGGCCTGGATCGCGGCGATGAGCTCGCTCTTGCGCATCCGGGCCGTGCCCGTGATTCCAAGCGACGACGCCATGGAC
Organism: Luedemannella helvata; assembly: GCF_039528415.1. Classification (NCBI taxonomy): domain Bacteria; kingdom Bacillati; phylum Actinomycetota; class Actinomycetes; order Micromonosporales; family Micromonosporaceae; genus Luedemannella; species Luedemannella helvata. Next base: position 36,909 of record NZ_BAAALS010000008.1, on the reverse strand, counting down.
TGCAGCTCGGGCAGGAGCTTGCCGGTCAGGCCGCCACCCGTACGCCGCCGGGGTTCGGAGGCGGGCGTCTCCGGGGTGCTGGGGGCTTCCGACGTGACGTCGGTGGTGTCGCTCAATGGATTCCTTCCCTCGTTAGGCCGGGCTCCCGGTTCGGCACAGGGTGGGGCCGGGCAGCCGCGGATACACCCGCTCCGGCTGAACGTCGCGGGAGTGTGATACACCGAGCGCCAAAGATCTGCGGCCGGTAATGCCGTCGCCGGGCGGTCCTTGCCCGGCTGCGGACCGTGCACCGTGTGAGCGGGTCGAACATGGTTAGCGCGAACCGCTGGAACATGAGGGGCACGGAGATCGCAGCCTGCGCGTGAGCCTGGTGCGGGTCCGCAGGATCGCGCGGTGGCGGCTGGTATCGCCCTAGAGCGTAATCAACCGGGTAGACCTGCGGCAACAGGGTCGCCCTCGGCGTGTTCAACACTCAGGATACGCGCACCTTCCGAGGCCACGTCGAGTGACCTCGACCACCACCCTTCCGGACAGAGATTTTCTGCCTCGGCGAGCAGGTGCTCATCGTCCGCGACCAGCGCCAACACGGTGGGCCCGGAGCCGCTGACGACCGCCGCGATGCCCTCCTCGCGCAGCGTGGCGAGCAGCTTGGCGGTCTCCGGCATGGCCGGCGCCCGGTAATCCTGGTGCAGGCGGTCCTCGGTGGCGTCGAACAGCAGCCGCGGATCCTGCGTGAGCCCGTGCACGAGCAGGGCCGTGCGGGCCGCGTTGAACGCGGCGTCGGCGTGCGGGACGGTCGGCGGCAGGGCCGCCCGGGCCGCGGCCGTGAAGCCCAGCTGGGACGGCACGAAGATCACCGGCCGGAGCCCCTCCAGCGCCTCCAGGCGCACCGCCCGGGTGCCACCGTGCCCACGCGCGGGCCGGGTGGTCCACGCAATGGTGAACCCACCGAGGAGGGTAGGTGCGACGTTGTCCGGGTGGCCCTCGATCTCGGCGGCCAGCCGCATCACGGCGAAGTCGTCGAGCAGGGCGGCGCCCTCCTCGACGAGCGCCCGGGCCAGCAGGATCCCGGCGACCACGGCGGCCGACGAGGAGCCCAGCCCACGAGCGTGCGGGATGTGGTTGTCGCAGAACAGTTCGATGCCGGCCGGACGGCCGCCGATGCGGTCGAAGGCCGAGTTCATCGTCGCCACGATCAGGTGGGACCCGTCCGTCGGCAGATCCTCGGCGCCCTCGCCGCGCACCGTCACCCGTACGCCGCCGTCCGTCACCCGGGCGGTGACGTCGTCGTAGAGGGTGAGAGCGAGCCCCAGCGAGTCGAAACCGGGGCCGAGGTTCGCGCTGGAAGCCGGCACACGAACCCGGACGGGGGCGGTCAGGAACGCCATGGCGACATGCTATAGGTGACCGTTCGCATAGTGCAGGGCGGCTAGCCGGCGGCGCCCGGCACGAGATCGCCCTCGACCGGCACGGGGGACAGGCGGCGGGTCATGACCCGCCAGACGACGGCGTAGAGCAGCGTCGCGGCGCCGCAGGCGGCCACGACCACCCGCGGGCTGACCGAGTCGACGAACAGTCCCGCCACCAACACGGACACCGAGATGGCCAGGGTCGCGAGGGTCATGTCGGCGGCCATCACCCGGCCACGCAGCGCGTCCGGCACCACGAGCTGCAGCGCGTAGTTGGACATCGCCCAGTTGCCGCCGCCGCCGAAGTGCGCCAACGCCACGAGCACGAACGCCAGCCAGAACCACGGCGCGACGGCCACCCCGACATACGCCAACCCGTACGCGGCCATCGAGATGGCCAGCCCGGGCAGCAGCCAGCGGCGCCGGCTGAGCGCCCGGCGCAGCATGAGCGGTCCGAGCAGCGCGCCGAGGCCGCGCGCCGCGAACAGGGCACCCAGCCCCATCGACCCCACCCCGAACACAGTCGTCGCGAGAAGCGGGAACGCGCCCAGCACGCCGTTGCCGATGCCCACGGCCGACTTCACGGTGACCAGCGAGGCGACCTGCGGCCGGTGCACGATGTAGCGCACGGCCTCCCGCAGCGCGTGCCACGGCCGCGGTGGTTCGGCGCCGGCTTCGCGGGGCTGCTGCATCGGGCGGCGCACGCGCCACACCAGCACCGCGGCCACCGCCAGGCTCACCACCGTGATGAGAAAACAGGTGTACGGGCCGACGCGCGCGCTCACCACACCACCGGCGGACGCCCCGACGACGAGCATGGTCCCCCAGGCGCTGCCCGCCAGCGCATTGGCCGTCCCGAGATCCTCCCGGCTGACGAGGTTGGGCAGCGCCGCCCCGGCCGCCGGCGTGTAGAACGCCTTGGCGGTCGCGGCCAGGCCGATCGCGACCGGCCCGAGCCAGGCGACGTCCGGCGTACGCACGAGGAACAGCAGGCTGATCGCGCCGATCGCGGCCAGGTTGGCGGCGATGAGGATGGCCCGCCGGTTGACCCGGTCGGCCACGACCCCGGCGAACGGCAGCATGAGCGCGTTCACGGCGGTGTCGGCGACGAGGGCGAGCGCGGAGGGCAGGCCGCTGCCGGTCAGCTCCTGCAGCAGGGTCATGAGCGGGATGAGCGCGAACCAGTCGCCCCCGAACATGACCAGCTCAGCGAGGAACAGCCGCCGGAAGTCAGGATTTCGGGTAAGGACCGTAAGAGCGGGTGGCACGTACCAGAACCCTACCGCACCCAGTCGGGCCAGGGCGGACGGAAAAATCTTGGCCGCGTTTGTCGAACGGCCGCGGCCGGCTCCGACCACCATGCGAAGGGACCATCAACAGGAGGAAGCCAGATGAGCAGGATCACCCCGTTCTTGTGGTTCAACACCGAGGCCGAGGAGGCGGCGACGTTCTACACGAGCCTTTTCCCGAACTCCCGCATCGTTGAGGTGCAGCGCCACGAAACCGCGGACGCCGAGAAGTCCGCCTTCGTCGTGACGTTCGAGATCGACGGCATGCGGTTCACGGCGCTCAACGGCGCCCCCGGCAACGTCCACTTCACCGACGCGGTCTCGTTCCAGGTCGACTGCGCCGACCAGGCGGAGGTCGACCGGTACTGGGACGCGCTCATCGCGGACGGCGGAGAGCCGAGCCAGTGCGGCTGGCTCAAGGACAGGTTCGGCGTCTCCTGGCAGATCATCCCCACCGCGCTGCCCCGCCTGCTCGCCGACCCCGACCGGCAGGCGGCCGCCCGCGTCATGAACGCCATGCTGGGCATGCAGAGGATCGACATCGCGGCCTTGGAGGCGGCAAAGAGCGGCTGACCCCCGCCCCTCCCGCTGACGCGGGCCATCCCACCGCTCCCCAGCCATAAGCGTGACTTTGGCGACGCCGGAAGCCCACCCCGCCGCCAAAGTCACGCTTATGGCGACGCGGCACGCCCGCCACCCCGCCAAAGTCACACCTTTGGCGACACCAGACCGCTACGACCCCGCCAAAGTCACGCATATGGCGACGCGGCACGCCCGCCACCCCGCCAAAGTCACACCTTTGGCGACACCAGACCGCTACGACCCCGCCAAAGTCACGCATATGGCGACGCGGCGCGGGCCTCCCGTCGCCAAAGTCACGCATATGGCGACGCCAGACGCCCGCACCCCGCCAGAGTCGCGACTTTGGCGGGGTGCGGGGTGTGCGCTGGCGGCCTGCTAGGCCAGATCGAGCGCCCGGGCCGCCTCGATGACGTCGGCCTGGATGCTCCGCGGCGCCGGGGCGGTCGAGATCGCCCACTCCGGGTCCTTGAGGCCGTGCCCGGTCACCGTGCACACGACCCGCGACCCGCGCGGCAGCTCCCCGGAGGCGGACTTCGCGAGCAGGCCGGCGACCGAGGCCGCGCTGCCCAGCTCCACGAACACCCCGACCTCGCGGGCCAGGATCTTGTACGCCGTCAGGATCTCCCGGTCGGTCACGGCGTCGATGAGGCCCCCGGAGGCGTCGCGCGCGTCGACGGCCTTGGTCCAGCTGGCCGGGTTGCCGATGCGGATGGCGGTGGCGATCGTCGACGGGTCGCGGACGACCTCCCCGCGCACGATCGGCGCGGCCCCCGAGGCCTGGAAGCCGAACATCCGCGGCTTGCGGGTCGCGTTGCCGGCCGCGTAGTCCTCCTCGTACCCCAGCCAGTACGCGCTGATGTTGCCCGCGTTGCCGACCGGCAGGCAGTGGATGTCCGGGGCGTCGCCGAGCGCCTCGACGATCTCGAAGGACGCGGTCTTCTGGCCCTGCAACCGGTCGATGTTGACCGAGTTGACCAGCGCCACCGGATAGTCGATGGCGAGCTTGGACGCGAGCGACAGGCAGTCGTCGAAGTTGCCGGCCACCTGCAGCGGCCGGGCGCCGTGCACGAGGGCCTGCGCCATCTTGCCGAGGGCGATCTTGCCGGCGGGGATGAGGACCGCGCAGGTGAGCCCGGCGCGCGCCGCGTAGGCGGCCGCCGACGCGGAGGTGTTGCCCGTGGAGGCGCAGATGACCGCCTTGGCGCCGGCCTCAACGGCCTTGGACACCGCCACCGTCATGCCCCGGTCCTTGAAGGAACCGGTCGGGTTGGCGCCCTCCACCTTGAGGTAGACGTCGCAGCCCGTCCGGTCGCTGAGCACGGGGGCGGGCACGAGCGGCGTGTTCCCCTCGTGCAGCGTCACCACCGGGGTGGTGGCGGTGACCGGCAGCCGGTCCCGGTACGCCTCGATCAACCCGCGCCACATCGTGCTCTCCTTACTCACCTTCGACCCGCATCACGCTGGTCACGCCGCGGACGATATCCAGCGACCGCAGCTGGCGCACCGTCTCGCTGAGCGCGGCGTCCGTGGCCGCGTGCGTGACGATGACCAGGACGGCCCCGGCGCCGCGGCCCTCCTGACGGACGGTCTGGATGCTCACGTCCTGCTGGGCGAAGACGCCCGCGACCGCGGACAGTACGCCCGCCTTGTCGGCCACGTCCAGTGAGATGTGATACCGGGTGACGACCTCGCCCATCGACCGGATGCGCAGGTCGGCGTACGCGGACTCGCTGGCCGCGCGCACCCCGGCGAGCCGGTTGCGGGCCACGGCGACCATGTCGCCCACGACCGCGCTCGCGGTCGGCGCGCCGCCGGCGCCCCGGCCGTAGAACATCAGCTGCCCGGCGGCCTCCGCCTCGACGAACACCGCGTTGAACGCGTCGCCGACGCTCGCCAGCGGGTGCGTGCGGGGGATCATCGCGGGGTGCACGCGCACGGAGACCGCGTCGTCGGCGCGTGACGCGATGCACAGCAGCTTGATCGTGGCGCCCATGTCCCGGGCCGCGGCCATGTCGGCGGCCGTGACCTCGGTGATGCCCTCGCGGTAGACGTCGGCGGCGCGCACCCGGGTGTGGAACGCCAGGGACGCGAGGATCGCCGCCTTGGCCGCGGCGTCGAAGCCCTCGATGTCGGCGGTCGGGTCGGCCTCCGCGTAGCCGAGGGCGGTCGCCTCGTCCAGGGCCTCGGCGAACCCGGCGCCGGAGGCGTCCATGCGGGAGAGGATGAAGTTCGTCGTGCCGTTGACGATTCCGGTGACGCGGGTGATCTGGTCGCCGTGCAGCGACTCGCGCAGGGGCCGCAACAGCGGGATCGCGCCCGCGACGGCCGCCTCGTAGTAGAGATCCGCGCCGCCCTCCGCGGCCGCGTCGTGCAGGGCGGGGCCGTCCTCGGCGAGCAGCGCCTTGTTGGCGGTGACCACGCTCTTGCCGGAGCGCAGCGCCTCGACGAGCCACGTGCGGGCCGGCTCGATGCCACCGACCACCTCGACGACCATGTCGACGTCGTCGCGCTTGACCAGGCCCAGCGCGTCCGTGGTGAACAGCGACGGGTCGATCGGCACGTCGCCGCGGTCGAGGCCGAGCCGCCGCACGGCGACCCCGACCAGTTCCAGCGGCGCGCCGATGCGCGCCGTGAGGTCAGCCTCCTGCTCGCGCATGAGGCGCACGACCTCCGCGCCGACGGTGCCACAGCCCAGGAGGGCCACCTTCACGGGTTCGCCAGCCATCTCTCAGCCCACATCCAGTGCCAACAGGTCGTCCTCGGTCTCCCGCCGCACGATCACCCGGGCGACCCCGCCGGCGACCGCGAGCACGGGCGGCCGGGGCACATGGTTGTAGTTGCTCGCCATGCTCCGGCAGTACGCGCCCGTTGCGGGCACCGCGAGAAGATCTCCGGGCTGCACGTCGCCGGGCAGGAATTCATCCTGCACGACGATGTCCCCGGACTCACAATGCTTTCCCACGACACGGGCCAGGATCGGCGGCGCGCTGGAGGCGCGGCCGGCCACCGTGGCGCTGTAGTGGGCGTTGTACAGGGCCGTGCGGATGTTGTCGCTCATCCCGCCGTCGACGCTGACGTACGTACGGATGCCGTCCACGTCCTTGACCGTGCCGACCTCGTAGAGGGTGAACACGGCCGGGCCGACGATCGCGCGTCCGGGCTCCACGCTCAGCCGCGGCACCGCGAGGTTACGCAGCCCGCACTCCTCCGCCACGATCTTGCGCAGTCCGGCGGCCAGATCGGCGGCCGTCGACGGGGTGTCCTGCGACGTGTACGCGATGCCGTAGCCGCCGCCGAGGTCCAGTTCGGGCAGCTCCACGCCGTGCTCGTCGCGGATCGCCGCGTGCAACGACAGCACCCGCCGCGCCGAGATCTCGAACCCGGACGTGTCGAAGATCTGCGACCCGATGTGCGAGTGCAGGCCCACCAGCTCCAGCGCGTCCTCGTGCAGGATGCGGGAGGCCGCCTTGGCCGCCGCCCCACTGGCCAGCGAGAAGCCGAACTTCTGGTCCTCGTGCGCGGTCGCGATGAACTCGTGCGTGTGCGCCTCGACCCCCGCCGTGACGCGGACCATCACCCGGGGCCGCACGCCGCGCGCGCGGGCCAGCGCGGTCAGCCGGTCGATCTCGTCGAACGAGTCGACCACGATCCGCCCGACGCCCGCCTCGATGGCCCGGGTGAGCTCGGCCACGGACTTGTTGTTGCCGTGCAACGCGATCCGCCCCGCCGGCATGCCGGCGGCCAGTGCCACGGCCAGCTCGCCGCCGGTGCACACGTCGAGGCTCAGGCCCTCCTCGGCCACGATCCGCACGACCGCCTTGCAGCAGAACGCCTTGCTCGCGTAGTGCACCTCGCCGCCCGCGAACGCGTCGCGCCACTCCCGGCACCGGGCCCGGAAATCAACTTCATCCAGGACGTACGCCGGTGTGCCGTACTCCTCGGCAAGCTCGCGGACGGTGCGCCCGCCCACGGACAGCACCCCGTCGGCGCCGCGTTCGACCGTGCGCGGCCACAGCTGCGGCAGCAGGGTGTTGACGTCGGCCGGCTGGCGGAGCCAGACCGGCGCGTGCCCGATCTCGGCGTGCAGCGCCCCGGCCTCGTGCGCACTCACGGTCCTACATCCTCTCCGGCGCCGAGACGCCCAGCAGGCCCAGCGCGTTCTCGACAACGACGCGGGTCGCGTCGTTGAGCCACAGCCGCGACCGGTGCAGGGGCGTGATCTCCTCGTCCCCGACCGGCATGACCCGGCACGCGTCGTAGAAGCGGTGGTAGGCCGCGCCGACCTGCTCCTCCAGGTAACGCGCGACCCGGTGCGGCTCGCGCAGCTCCGCGGCCGACCGCACGACCGCCGGAAACTCGCCGAGGGCCTTGAGCAGCTCGTGCTCCTTGGGGTGGGTCAACAGCTCCGGCTGGAAGTCCGCCGGCCCGCCGCGGGTCAGCCCCACCTCGGCCGCGTTGCGGGCCACGCCGGCGGCGCGCGCCGCGACGTACTGCACGTAGTAGATCGGGTTGTCGTTCTTGGCCCGCGTCCACAGCTCGACATCGATGTCGATCGGCGAGTCCGAAGAATAGCGGGCCAACGCGTACCGGGCCGCGTCGATGCCGATCGCGTCGACCAGGTCCTCCAGTGTGACGACCGTGCCGGCCCGCTTGCTCATCCGCACCGGCTGCCCGTCGCGCACCAGGTTCACCAGCTGCCCGATGAGGATCTCAAGGTGCTTGTCCGGGTCGTCGCCGAAGCACGCGGCCATGGCCTTCATCCGGCCGATGTAGCCGTGGTGGTCCGCGCCCAGCATGAGCACGACGTGATCGAAACCACGCTCGCGCTTGTCGAGGTAGTAGGCGCAGTCGGCAGCGAAGTAGGTCCACTCGCCGTTGCTGCGGACCACGACGCGGTCCTTGTCGTCCTTGAAGTCCGTCGTGCGCAGCCACACCGCGCCGTCGGCCTCGTAGACGTGGCCCTGCGCGCGCAGCCGGGCCAGGGCCGCGTCCAGCTCACCCCGGTCGTGCAGGTCCTTCTCGTTGAAGTACACGTCGAAGTGCACGCCGAAGTCGGCCAGCGAGGACTTGATCTCGTCGAACATCAGGGCGACCCCGTCCACGCGGAACGCCTCCTGCGCCTCCGGCTCGGGCAGGGTCAGCACCTCGGGACGCTTCGCGACCACGGCCGTGGCGATGTCTGTGATGTACGCCCCACCGTAGCCGTCCTCGGGCGTCGGCTCGCCGCGCGCGGCGGCCAGCAGCGACCGCGCGAACCGGTCGATCTGCGAGCCGGCGTCGTTGAAGTAGTACTCCGTCGTGACGGCGGCGCCGGACGCGCGCAGCAGGCGGGCCAACGCGTCGCCGACGGCCGCCCAGCGCACCCCGCCGATGTGCACCGGCCCGGTCGGGTTCGCGGAGACGAACTCGAGGTTGACCGTCTGGCCCGCGAGCGCGTCGTGGTGCCCGTACTCCCTGCCTTTGACCACGATCGTGCGGGCGAGCTCGCCCGCGGCGGCCGCGTCGAGGCGGATGTTGACGAAGCCCGGGCCGGCGACTTCGGCGCCCGCGATGCCCGGCACCTCCTGCAACTTTCGCGCGAGGTCACCGGCGAACTCGCGCGGGTTCAGACCGGCCTTCTTGGCCACCTGCAGAGCGAGCGTGGAGGCGTAGTCGCCGTGCTCAGGATTGCGAGGTCGCTCGACGGTCGCCGTCGCCGGGAGCACCGCCTGATCAAGGCCACGGGCGGCCAGGATGTCACGGGCAGCTGTCAATACGACGTCGGCAAGCTCTGCGGGACTCACCGCGTCATGCTACCGAGGGTAGACTTCTGCCCTTGGCGGCGACCCCATACCGCTTGCCACCATTCGGGATACCGCCCCCAGTCGGACAAAACCGACAAAAACGAAAGGTCGCTGACCTTCCTCCCGGAGAAACGCGACTACCCGACTAGACGAGGCCCCTCTATGTCTATGAGCACCCCTGGCGACGTCCGTCGCCCCTCGACCAAGAAGGCCGCGAACCCCGCGGCCGGCGCCGGCAAGAAGTCCGGCGGCGCCGGCAAGGGCTCGCCCAACCGCCCGAGCGGCGCGGGAGGCGGCGGCAAGGGCAGGCGCCCGGTCGCCCCCGTCAAGGTCAGCCAGGGACGCAACTGGGGCCCCATCGCCCTCTACGCCGCCGCCGGGGCGATCGCCCTCGGCATCATCGCCTTCGCGACGGTCTACCTGCTGCAGAACAAGCCGGACACCCGGCCCTGGCAGGAGCGCGCGGCCGAGATCGAGGGCATCACCAACTACCGGGAGACCAACCCGGACCTGCTCAAGCCCGCCCCCGGCAAGAACTCCCACGAGTGGGGCCCGCTCACCTACCAGGTCAACCCGGCCGTCGGCGGCTCGCACAACTACAACATCCAGAACTGCATGGGTGACGTCTACAAGGCCCCCATCCCGCAGGAGCACGCCGTGCACAGCCTCGAGCACGGCGCCGTCTGGATCACCTACCGCCCCGACCTCCCGCAGGACCAGGTCGACAAGCTGGCGAAGAAGATCGACGGCGTCGCGTTCACGATGATGAGCCCGTACCCCAACCTGGACAGCCCGATCTCCCTGCAGTCGTGGGGCTTCCAGCTCAAGGTCGACAACGCGGACGACCCGCGCATCGACAAGTACATCCAGGCGCTGCGCCTCAACGCCACCATGGAAGAGGGCGCGGCCTGCTCCGGCGGCATCACGGAGACCGGCACCACGCCGTTCGACATCGGAAAGACCTCCGGCAACCAATGAGCGAAGCTGACGGCACGCCACGGCGCTGGACCCGCGTCCTCGCCGTGGCGCTCGCCGCGGTCCTGCTCGTCGGCGCAGGGCTCGCGGTGGGACTCCTCGTCTCCCACGACACGACACCCGGCGACGACTCGGTCGAGGCCGGCTTCGCCCGCGACATGGCCGAGCACCACGCCCAGGCCGTCGAGATGAGCATGATCGCCTACCGGGGCGGGGAACTGTCCGACGTGCGCATGCTCGCCCAGGACATCGCGCTGACCCAGCAGGCCCAGATCGGCATCATGCACGAATGGCTCAAGGAGTGGCACCTGCTGCCGACCAGCGGCCAGCCGCGCATGGCGTGGATGCCCGACGGCCAGAAGAGCATGGAGTCCGGCAACCGCATGCCCGGCATGGCCACCGCCGAGGAGATCGACAAGCTCCGCAACTCCAAGGGCCGCGACCTCGACGTCCTGTTCTGCCAACTCATGCTGCGCCACCACCTCGGCGGCATCCACATGGTCGACGGCGTCCTCGCCGAGGCCAAGGACCCCCGGGTCATCGAACTGGCCACCGGCATGAAGAAGGCCCAGAACTCCGAGATCGAAGCCCTCAACGGCATCCTCAAGGGCCTGAACGCCCCGGCCGGTTAGCGTGGTATGTCCCCCGCCGGTAACCCAAGCGAAGACCGGCGGGGGAACCTGCTACAGTTTTCGAGTCGCTGAGCCCCCGTAGCTCAGGGGATAGAGCACCGCCCTCCGGAGGCGGGGGCGCAGGTTCGAATCCTGCCGGGGGCACCACGCCTAGAACACCTCTCACCAGCCGAAACGAAGCCCTTGACCAGGTATAACGCCGGTCAAGGGCTTCGCTCGTATGTCCGACTGCCGCTACGAGGCCGTACGCGCCCCACCGGTCCGCCGTCCGTTCATGAGAGTGCGGGCGGTGCGGCGATCCGGGGAGTCCCTCCACCGCCGACGCTGGTGGCAGAGCTGTTGGTGACAATACGCATCTCGGCGTGGAGGATCTTCCAGTCCGCGGTCATACGCGCGGTCCGGGCCGCGTTGCACGCCAGCTCGCAGTAGAGCGCCGCCGTACCTGCCCGGTCGACCACGTACGCACCGTAGTTCTGCAAGGTGTGGGCCAGCGCGCGGCCTTCTGCGCTCAGGGGCAGCGCGTCAATGTCGACCGATCCAGGGATGGCCAGGAGCGACCCCATGGGGACCGTTCCGGAGTACGACGTCGTCCCGTCCCCGTCCTGCCGGGTCGCCGGCCATACCGGTCCGGTCTTGAGCACGTTGTTCGGCACGGCGACGGCGAGGGCATGCGGGATTCGCAGCGCAGCGAGTTCCTCACTACGGATCAACCCCGCAATCGCGGGTACCCCCGCGGCTCGTGATCCGGACCCGATGCCGGTTCCGCGCAGGTCCGTGACCACCACGATCTGCGCGCTCCAGGTGCCGTCGCTGAGCTTCTCGAATTTGAAGGCATCGTATGCGGTCACGCCATCGGGCTGGATCAGGGTCACATGCTTATCCGATCCGCCGGTGGCAACAGTGTCAGCAGGAATACGTATCGTGTGGGTCTTGCCGTTGCGGACTGCGTTGAGCGTGACCAGCGGATCGCGGGTGGTCGTTATTCGGACGGCAATGGACCAGGAGTCGCGGTTGATAACCGGTTTGGCCCCGAGGAACGCGGCGGTGCGGGGAGCGGACCGCGACTCGAACTTCGCACCGGAACCGATCGCCGTGTTCCAGACCGACGTCGACGAGAACGGGTGCTGCGCCGCGGACCGGGCGCCAGGTGTCTCGGAAGCGGACCGGGCGACAGGTGTCACGGACGCGGACCGCGAGGCGTTGGCCGTGGCTGTGGGTGTCGCCACCGGGGTCGACGGAGCAGGACCCGCCGTCGTGGCTCCGGGGCTCACAGATGCGGCGCGGGTGGCCCCCTCGAACATCGTGAACTGTGAGGCCGGAACATCTTTTGTCGCGGCGACGACGGCGATACCTGCACTGACCAGCACGGCCACTGTGGCCCCTATCAGGATGACCTTCGTTGATCGCGGCAATTCTCCTAACTTAGGCCACATTGCATTCCCGCATGTCTCTTGATCGATTCGACCCCCCGAACCTTAACTAAATCCCAGGGCCCCGGCAAAGTCGTTACGTCATGCTGGGGCCCCTGGACCCGCGCTGAGCCGACCCTCGGCCGCTCATCAAGGCGGCCATGAGCTCCGCACATTTTCGGCCGTCACTGACCGACCATCTTGCCGACATGATGTCGGTAAGATGGTCGGGTGAGCATCCCTCAGGCCGACCCGGATCCGCACACAGCCCCGACGCCCGGCGAGTCGGACGCACCGGCACCCACGGAACACATCGACAGGCGCGGCTGGCTCGCGTTGACCTGCATCGCCCTCGGCGTATCGCTCGTGATCATGGACGCCACGATCGTCAATGTTGCGCTTCCGGTCGTCATCAAGGACCTCGGGCTCAGCGCCGCCGACGCGCAATGGACCAACGCCACCTACTCGCTCGTCTTCGCAGCCCTGCTGCTGACCGTCGGCCGCCTGGGCGATCTGCGCGGCCGACGACGGCTGCTCATCTCCGGAATGATCCTGTTCATGGCCGCCTCGGCGGTCGCCGGAGCCAGCACCAGCCCGCTCATGCTCATCGGGTCCCGACTCGTCCAGGGCCTCGGTGCCGCCATGATCGTGCCCAGCGCCCTGTCCACCCTCAACGCCATGTTCTCGGGGCGCGCCCGCACGATCGCGTTCGCCGTCTGGGGATCGGCCATCGGCGGCATGGCCGCTATCGGCCCCCTCGTCGGCGGCTGGCTGGCCACCGACACCTCCTGGCGATGGGCGTTCTGGCTCAACATTCCGATCGGACTGCTCATCGTCATCGGCATCATCCGCAGCGTTCCCGAAACCCGCGACCCAGCGACCACACCGGGCGGCGACCCTGTCGGTGTGGCCCTGTCCGCTCTCGGGATGGGCGCCATCGTCTTCGCCCTCATCGAGGGCCACTGGTTCGGCTGGTGGCGGCAGGAGGACGGCTCGATCTCACCAGTTGCTCCGGCACTGACCGCCGGCATCGTGCTCATCCTGGTGTTCATCGGGTACGAACGCCGCCGCGCGACTCTCGGTCGCCCCGCGCTGATGGACCTGGGCTTGTTCAGGTTGCGCAGCTTCCGCTCCGGTGTCATCGCCGCGATGATCGTGGCCCTCGGCGAGTTCGGCCTGCTGTTCACCCTGCCGCTGCTCCTGCAGGGCAGCCTCGGGTACACCGCTCTGGGCACCGGTGCTGTTATCGTCGCCCTCGCCCTGGGCACCTTCCTCATATCCGGCATGCTTCCGCAGCTATCGAAGCGAATGTCGCGTCGAGCGATCGTCCAGGTCGGACTCGCGTTGGAAGCCCTGGCCATCGGCGCCCTCGCGCTCACCGTCTCCACGACGATCTCCACCTGGCTGATCTGCCTCCTGCTGTTCGTCTACGGCATCGGCGTCGGCATGGCCACCGCCCAGCTGACCGCCCTCCTGCTGTCGGACGTCCCGCCACGGGAGAGCGGCCAGGCCTCCGGCATCCAGAGCACCATCCGGCAACTGGGCTCTGCCCTCGGCGTCGCCGCCCTCGGCGGACTACTGATCAACCAGCTCACCAACGTCACTCAGCACAACCTGGCAGCCCTGCGGCTACCCGCCGACACGATCGACGCGCTCACCACCGCCGTCAGCGAGAGCGCCGGAACCGCCATCGCAGGGCTTCAAGCCTCACCTCCTGGCCCTGGCATCGCCCAAGCCGTGACCAACGCCATGATCAGCGCCAGTCAGACCACCCTCTGGATCGCAGCCGCGGTCCTCTTCGTCGGGCTACTTTTCACCCTCAGGCTTCCCAAAGCCCCCACACCGCGAGGCTGAACGGGTCAGCCACTGAACGCGCAGCACAGCATCTGCCTCTCATGCCGACCACCGGCCAGCCTGGAGCGCCTTCACGTCAAGGCGTATCGGCCAGGATCCGTTCGAGGGTGCGCAGGCCCATTCGGCTCATGACCGGGTTGCTGTCGACGTAGTACCAGGCCAGGCCCATAGCCTGCTCAAATGCCCAGGCCCTGCCGCGCTCCCATTCGAGGTCGTCGCAGCCCAACTCGGTGCGCAGCACGCCGCGTGGCGCGTCATCCAGCAGGTGCCACGCGCTGACCAGGTCAAGCGCCGGATCCGCCGGCCCCAGACCACCGACGTCGAGCACTCCTGCGAGGCGCCCGCCCGACACGAGCACGTTGCCGGGGATGAGGTCCCCGTGTGTCATGACGTCCGCGCCGGCACGCGGCAACTCGCGTAGGTCCGCCCAGACGCGGCGCAGCCGCGCGACGTCCAGCAGGCCCTCACTGCGCTCGAAGCAGGTTCGCATCCAGTCGTCGTGCGCCGTCAGGTCGCCGCCGCGTCCGTACCCCCGGAACGCGCGCCCCCGCGTGTCGATGGCGCGGACTCCCTGAATGAACTCGGCCAGGTCGTATGCGAACCCGACCGAGCCAGCCGGGTCCTCGTCGGTGGCCACGACTCCCGGTACCCAGGTCTGCACGGACCACGGCATCGGGTAACCCGCCCCGGGTTCCCCGATGGCGACTGGCTCAGGCGTCGGAAACCGCGTACGATCCGCCAACTCCGCGGCCGCCGCCGCCTCAGCGGCCAGCCGGCGGCGCGACCGCTCGACGTCCTCCGGCTGCAGGGGGAACCGCGCCGTCAAAAGCTCGCCGATCCGGAAGATGGCGTTGACCGTTCCCTGCGACGCGAGGTTGCTGATGGGCAGTCCTCGCCACTGCGGGAACTGCTCATCCATCAACTCCCGCACGGTCTCAACGGACACGTGCACCTGGTCCGGATGCATCGCCACTCACCGATCATGCCAGCGACGGCACAGGTACGAACCCGCCGACGTACCTATCGAGGGCCAGCGCCACATCCTCACGGTGAACACCCGACCTCAACCGATCTAGGCCACAACTGGCCGCGCGATGCGGGTCACCGAGGGTGGCGCCGAGGGCCGCGTGGGCACGGCCCGACGGCGCGTTTCGGGGTGCTCAAGGCCGGTTCAGCGCCGCGCGCAGGCCGAACCAGCTGAGGGCGGCCACCAGGGCGACCTGCAGCAGGTACCCGATCATGTTGACCGCCCGGCCGAGCTGCTCAGCCGGAAGCGCCACGAAAATGATGATGTAGACGATGCCGGAGATCGACAGCCAGCGCGGTACGGCCCGCGAGATCAGCGTTCCGACGAGGGCCAGCAGGACCCCGATCGCGATCGCTACCTGGGTGCCGATGATCGCCGGGATCAGCATGTCGAGGTGCGCGTTCAGGGTCTCGAAGAGTGCGCGGCCATCGGCCTCCGGCATGACCGCGGGATCGGCCGCGTAGGCGAACGGGAGCACCTCGGCGGTGATGGTGAGGGCGAAGACGATCCCGCCGACACCAGCTAGGAACGCGCCGATCAGGTTCAGCGCGCCGCCCCGGCCGCGGGCCAGCAGAGCAATGAAGATCGCGAAAGCGACCCAGGAGACGGCGTAGCCGGGGCCGCCGAGGTAGAGGTTCATCGGCCAGTACGCCCCGCCGAGCGACGTCACGTCGTCGAAGCGGATCGTGCCGTCGAAGGGCGGCTCCCAGAAGGCGAAGAAGGTTCTCCCGGCGAGCGAGACGAGCAGGAGCACGAAGAGTCCGACAGGCGCGATTCGCGGCCAGCGGAGGTTCGTCGATGTCGGTCGGGGCGGTGTCACGGCGGGTGGCTCCTCTAGGTGTGGGCGATGCGTGCGCGCTGCCCCAACCGTGGCCGGCAGGCGACCTTCGCGGCATCGGCCTCAGCACCTATCTTCGGTGGAGACTCGCGTGACCAGGTGTTATGCGCTTCGCTGGTTCGCGTTGTCGTGCTCGAGCCAGATCCGCGCGGCCTGGACGCGGCGGTTCGTCCCGGCGTCGGGCGAGAGCCCGAGCTTGACGAAGATCGCCCGCAGGTGGGCGTCGACGGTGCGCTCGGATACGACGAGTTGGGCTGCGATCCCGGCGTTGCTCGCGCCCTCGGCGAGTGCGGCCAGAACCTCGGCCTCGCGCGCGGTGAGGCCCGGGATGGGCACCGGGCCGGTGTCCACGCGTCGGGTAGGCCCGTGCGGCGCCTCGGCGGGGCGGGCGGGCGTGGTCGGGGCCGGGGTTAGCACCGAGATGAGCCGCCCGGTCCCGTGCCAGATACCGACACCGGCCGTGAGCGTGATCATCGCGACGAGAATCGCGACCGGCGTCGCGCCGAGCCCGATGCCGGGGGAGGCGACGATCGTCCCGAGCCCGGTCACGGCGAGTCCGGCGGCGACGAAGCCGACGCCCCGCACCGCGGACGCCAGGTGCCCCGGCGCCACGGCGCCACGAGCGGCCAGCACGGCGCACGCTGCGCTGAACAGGGCGGCGACGGAGAGCGCGATGAGAAAGGCGACCGAGCCCAGCGACGGCTCGACGGCACCCGGGTCCCGGGCCACGGCGAGCAGGAGGCAGAAGCTCACGGTGAGCGGGGCGGCGGTGGCACCGGCCGCCGCGCATCCGAGCCGGCCGCGAGCCGTCCCCTGCGAGCCGAGCGCGGCCCGCCACAGCGATCCGGGGATCAGCAGCAGCGCCACGGCACCGAGCAGCGTGACGATCGCGCCGAGTGGCGCGAGCGTCGTCTGCCATGACTCGGGTGCGATGGTCGGCAGGCCGGTGAACGGCTCGCCGGAGGTGGTGAGGACCGGATTCAACAGTGTGGCCGCCCCGAGCACGGCGGTGAGGATCCGATGGGTCCACGGTGGCCGTTCGTCGGCTCGGACGGCCGCGGAGGCGGTGACCTGCATGAGCCCCAGCGGTGGGATCCAGGCCGTACTCCAGCATGCGATCGCCAGGGGGGCGCTCCCGTTGCCGGTGGCGGCCGCCCAGACGGCCCACCCCGCGGAGAAGAGATAGGCGAGCAGACACGCGCCGAGCCACCGCGCCGTCCGTCCGGCCCGCCGGTTCCCCGCCACGACGAGCCTGCTCGCGGCGAGCATCGCGCCCACTACCGCGATGGCAAGCGCCACTGCGCCGAGTGGATCCGTGGGGAAGCCGGCGTTGCCGTCGAGGCGGAGCAGGCCGAGGACAATCACAGCGACCACACCGGCGAGACCGGCGGCGACGGGGAGGTTGCGGCCCGTGGGGAGCGCCTGGCCCATGCCGATCATGCGTCGGAGCCTAGCGATAGCGGCGACGGATCCGCAGCTTCTCTCCGTTGGTGTGACTGCGAAGCAGTGCGGCCAACCGCTCATGCGACGGCCATCACTGTCGATCGGTCGAAATGTGCAATCGACAGGTGATCCGAATGGTCACGTGAATGCCCGGAGCGGCTGACCCCGCGCGCGGATTGGCCTTACGTATGATTTAAAAATGTCAATACCTATACATTGCAATTGTTATTGCTTAGGCTTTGCGGGCCATGGCTGCAACGAAGTGAGATCGTCCCTACTCACGCAATGCAAGGAGTAACCATGAGCATCCTGAGAACGGCGGCGCGCCTGCCGGTATTGGGTCGCCTCGTCCGCGCCGCGGCCGCAATCGTGGCGGTATCGGTCGCCGTGATCGCCTTCACCGGCAGCGCGGCGTACGCCAGCATCTGGCAACTCACGGACGGCTTCGACTACCAGCCCGCCAGCACCTGGACCGTCGAGGCGTACGGCTCCAGCGGGGGCGGCTTCGACCTCAACGCGGGTACCGCGCGCACCGCTCCGAACAACGCCTACCTGTGGGCTCAGACGCAGTTCTCCGCGGTGGGCCGGTCGGTCACTCTGCGCAACAACTCCACCCGCAATGGCTGCGCCGCCGCGATCTACCTCACCGGGCTCAGCGGGGCGAAGGTGAACATCGAGGTCATCAACCCCTCAACGTGGACCTATATCTCTCTGCGGCAGGTCACCCTGACCGGGGGAGGCTACACCCAGTACACCGTTCCCTCCTGGACGGGCGGGCCCAACACCGTGTACGTGCGCATCGCGCTCGTGGGCAGCGGCGCCTATCAGTTGATCCGCGCCGATGACCTCATCGTGCAGTGCAACTACTAGTAGTTGCCCCACCCAGGTTCGTGAACGCGGAAAGTGCCTCTGACCTGCAACGGCAGGAACGCTACAGGCAGAGGCACTTTTCGCGCGCCGACTCTTGAGCAGGGAAACCGGATGCGGCGGCCGGACGGGCTGGCTACCGTCCGGGCGTGGCCCACATCTATCCCCCGCTGAATATCGAAGTTCGCACGCCGCGCCTGACGCTGGCGGGCGCGTCCGACGACCTGCTCGCACGTCTCGTGCCGCTCGTGCGGGCCGGCGTCGCGGACGCTGAGCCGTGGCCGTTCGACGACCCGAGCTCGCTCTACGCCGACAACCCCGAACGCGAGTGGCGGTGGCTGCGCGGCATCTGGTCCGGCCGGGGCCGGGTGAGTCCGGAGTCGTGGCGGTTGTACTTCGCCGTGCTCGTCGACGGCGAACCGGTCGGCATGCAGGACCTCATCGGCAAGGACTTCGCGCGGTTCGGCACGGTGACCAGCTTCTCGTGGCTGGCCCCGGGCGGCCGCGGCCGAGGGCTCGGCGCGGAGATGCGGGCGGCGATTCTGCACCTGGCCTTCGCCGGGCTGGGCGCGCGCGAGGCGGGCAGCGACGCCTTCGTCGACAACGAGGCGTCCAACCGCATATCCCGCGGCCTGGGCTACGAACCGAACGGCACCGACTGGGACACCCGCCGGGGCGAGCCCGCGCGGATCCAGCAGTGGCGGCTCACCCGGGAGATGTGGGAGCTGCGCCGCCGCGAGGACATCGAGCTGACCGGGGTCGACGAGTGCCTGCCCGTCCTGGGCCTTCCCGCGGCCGCGGCGGAAAGCCGCCGCTAGCGGGCGGTCTCCGCGTACTCCCGGCGGGCTGGCCGCAAAACGGGTTAGCTGAGTGGTGCCGGCCCGTTCGAAGGAGAGACCGTCATGCAGGTTGCCGTTCTGCACGCCCCCGGCGACGTCCGGGTGGAGCAGCGCGAGGATCCGAAGATCGTCGCCCCGACCGATGCGATCATCCGGCTGGCCGCGACCTGTATCTGCGGGTCGGACCTGTGGCCGTACCGGGGGATCGACAAGGTCGACGGGCCGCGGCCGATGGGTCACGAGTACGTCGGCATCGTCGAGGAGGTCGGCAGCGAGGTCCGCACCATCCGGCCCGGGCAGTTCGTGGTCGGCTCCTTCTTCGCCTCCGACAACACGTGCGAGATCTGCCGGGCCGGATACCAGACGCACTGCGTGCACAGCCAGCCCGCCAGTCCCACGGGCGCCCAGGCCGAGTACTCGCGCATCGCGCTGGCCGACGGCACGCTGGTCGCCACCCCCGAGCTGCCGACCGAGGACCTGGTCCCGGGCCTGCTCGCCGCCTCCGACGTGCTGGGCACCGGCTGGTTCGCCGCCGTCGCCGCCGCGGTGGGGCCCGGCAAGACCGTGGCCGTCGTCGGCGACGGCGCCGTGGGCCTGCTCGGCGTGCTGGCCGCCAAGCAGCTCGGCGCCGAACGGATCATCGCGATGAGCCGCCACGAGCCCCGCCAGAAACTGGCGCTGGAGTACGGCGCGACCGACATCGTCACCGAGCGCGGCGACGAGGGCGTCTCCCGCATCAGGGAACTCACCGGCGGCCTGGGGGCGCACTCACTGATCGAGGCGGTCGGCACCCAGGAGTCGATGATGCAGGCGATCCGCGCCACCCGCGCCGGCGGGCACGTCGGCTTCGTGGGCGTCTCCCACGACGTCCACCTTCCTGGTGAGGAACTGTTCCGCTCCGGCGTGCACCTGCACGGCGGGCCCGCGCCCGTGCGCCGCTTCCTGCCCGAGCTGATCGATCTGATCTACCGGCGCGAGATCGACCCGGGCAGGGTCTTCGACCTCACCCTGCCGCTGGCGGAGGCCGCCGAGGGTTACCGGGCGATGGATGAGCGCCGCGCCATCAAGGTCCTCCTGCGACCGTGACCGCGAAGTGATCAGTTTTGGAGAAGCGGCCGTGCCGCCAGGCTTCCTAGCATGGAACTCGAAGTGATCAAGACTGATAGGTGAGGGATACCCGCTATGGCAGAGACCGCGAAGGCAACGAAGAAGGCCGCCAAGAAGGCCACCGGCACGTCGTACAAGGGGTTCACGAAAGAGGAACGCGCCGCGATGAAGGAGCGCGCCGCGGAGCTGAAGTCCGCCGCCAGCGAGAGCGAGGTGGTCGCGAAGATCGAGGAGATGCCGGAGCCGGACCGTGGCATCGCCGAGCGGGTCCACGCCATCATCAAGGCCACCGCGCCGCAGCTCACGCCCCGACTCTGGTACGGCATGCCCGCGTACGCCAAGGACGGTCAGATCGTCTGCTTCGTCCAGCCGGCGGCGAAGTTCAAGACGCGGTACTCGACGTTGGGCTTCAATGACGCCGCGCGCCTCGACGACGGCGCCATGTGGCCGACCGCCTTCGCCCTGACGAAGCTGACCAAGGCGGACGAGGCCCGCATCGCGGCGCTGATCAAGCAGGCGGTGAGCTAGCGGACGACCCCGCCGTTACGGCAACGGGCTGAATTGGAGCAAAACGCCGGGTTAGGGTGACTTGTAAGAATTACTCGAATTCTTCGGGTTTCGATGAAGCTCACTGTCGTACGGGGGCCGACATGAAGGCATTCGTCATGAAGGAGATCGGCCGCGTCGGGTTCACGCACAAGCCCGTCCCGCAGCCGGGTCCCAACGACGCAATCGTGCGCACCAGCCGCGCGCTGATCTGCACCTCCGACTCCCACACGGTCGGCGGCGGGATCGGGCCGCGCCACGACCTCACGCTCGGGCATGAGGCGGTGGGCGTGGTCGCCGAGGTGGGCAGCGAGGTGCGCGAGTTCCGCCCGGGCGACCGGGTCGTGGTCGGCGCGATCACGCCCGACTGGGGCGACCCGGCGTCGCAGGCCGGGCATTCGTCGCAGTCGGGCGGGCCGTTGGGCGGTTGGAAGTTCTCCAACACCAAGGACGGTGTCTTCGCGGAGTACTTCCACGTCAACGAGGCCGACGCGAACATGGCCAGGATTCCGGACGACGTGTCGGACGACGCCGCGGTCTACTGCGCCGACATGCTCTCCACCGGGTTCATGGGCGCCGAACACGGCGACATCCCGATCGGCGGGACGGTGGCCGTGCTCGCGCAGGGCCCGGTCGGATTGATGGGTACGGCCGGCGCGAAGCTGCGCGGCGCCGGGTTGATCATCGGCGTCGACGCCGTGCCCACCCGGCTGAAGCTCGCCCAGACCTACGGCGCCGACGAGATCGTGGACTTCACCCGGGAGGACGTGGTGGAGCGGATCGAGGAACTCACCGGCGGCGAAGGCGTCGACACCGCGATCGAGGCTCTGGGAGCGGACGCCACGTTCCAGATCGCCGTGCGGATCACCAAGCCGGGCGGCACGGTGTCGACCATCGGCTACTACGGCACCGGCGAGTACGTCCATATCCCCCGCGTGCCGTGGGGCGTCGGCATGGCGGAGAAGACGATCGCGACCGGCCTGTGCCCGGGCGGACGCCTGCGCCTGGAGCGGCTGCTGCGGATGCTGTCGGCCAAACGCCTCGACCCGACGCTGATGACCACTCACATCTTCGCGTTCGACGAGATGGAGCAGGCGTTCGAGGTCGCGGACA
Organism: Luedemannella helvata; assembly: GCF_039528415.1. Classification (NCBI taxonomy): domain Bacteria; kingdom Bacillati; phylum Actinomycetota; class Actinomycetes; order Micromonosporales; family Micromonosporaceae; genus Luedemannella; species Luedemannella helvata. Next base: position 15,196 of record NZ_BAAALS010000008.1, on the reverse strand, counting down.
AGAAGCTCGACGATGTCGTGAAGGTGCTGGTCACCTTCTGAGGTGCCGGCCCGCCGCATCCGGTCGGCGACCGGATGCGGCGGTGGCGCGAACCTCAGGCGCCGACGTACTTTGCCAGGTGCTCACCGGTCAGGGTGGAGCGGGCGGCGACCAGGTCGGCGGGCGTGCCCTCGAAGACGACCCGGCCACCGTCGTGGCCGGCCCCCGGACCGAGGTCGATGATCCAGTCGGCGTGCGCCATGACGGCCTGGTGGTGCTCGATGACGATGACGGACTTGCCCGAGTCGACGAGCCGGTCGAGCAGGGCGAGCAACTGCTCCACGTCGGCCAGGTGCAGGCCGGTGGTCGGCTCGTCGAGGATGTAGACACCGCCCTTGGTGCCCATGTGGGTGGCCAGCTTGAGCCGCTGGCGCTCGCCGCCGGACAGCGTGGTGAGCGGCTGGCCGATCGTAAGGTAGCCGAGCCCGACGTCGGCGAGCCGGTCGAGGATGGTGTGCGCGGCCGGGGTGCGGGCGTCGCCGGAGCCGAAGAACTCCTCCGCCTCGGTCACCGACATGGCGAGCACCTCGGCGATGTCGCGGCCGCCGAGGCGGTATTCCAGCACGGAGGCCTCGAAACGCTTGCCCTCGCACTCCTCGCAGGTCGTCTCGACCGTGGCCATGACGCCCAGGTCGGTGTAGATGACCCCGGCGCCGTTGCAGGCCGGGCAGGCGCCCTCGGAGTTCGCGCTGAACAGGGCCGGCTTGACGCCGTTGGCCTTCGCGAACGCCTTGCGGATCGGCTCGAGCAGGCCCGTGTAGGTGGCCGGGTTGCTGCGCCGCGAGCCGCGGATGGCCCCCTGGTCGATCGTCACGACGCCGTCCTGCCCGGACACCGAGCCGTGGATCAGCGAGCTCTTGCCCGAGCCGGCCACCCCGGTCACGACGGTCAGGACGCCGAGCGGGATGTCGACATCGACGTCGCGCAGGTTGTTGGCGTTCGCCCCGCGCACCTGGAGCGCGCCCTTCGGCTCGCGGACGGACGGCTTGAGGGTGGCGCGGTCGTCCAGGTGCCGGCCGGTGAGCGTGCCGCTGGCCCGCAGCCCGTCGATCGTGCCCTCGAAGACAACCTGGCCACCCTCGGTGCCGGCGCGCGGGCCGAGGTCGACGATGTGGTCCGCGATCGCGATCGCCTCGGGCTTGTGCTCCACGACCAGGACGGTGTTGCCCTTGTCGCGCAGCTGCAGCAGCAGGTCGTTCATCCGCTGGATGTCGTGCGGGTGCAGGCCGATGGTCGGCTCGTCGAAGACGTACGTGACGTCCGTGAGCGACGAGCCGAGGTGGCGGATCATCTTGGTGCGCTGCGCCTCACCGCCGGACAGCGTGCCGGACGGCCGGTCCAGCGAGAGGTAGCCCAGCCCGATCTCCGCGAACGAGTCGAGCAGGTGCTGCAGGCCGGTGAGCAGCGGGCCCACGGACGGCTCGTCGAGTTCGCGCACCCAGTCGGCCAGGTCGCTGATCTGCATCGCGCACAGATCGGCGATGCTCTTGCCGTTGATCTTCGAGGCGCGGGCCTCCGCGCTGAGCCGGGTGCCCTCGCAGTCCGGGCAGGTCTGGAACGTCACCGCCCGCTCCACGAAGGCCCGGATGTGCGGCTGCAGCGCGTCGACGTCCTTGGCCAGCAGCGACTTCTGGATCTTCGGGATGAGCCCCTCATAGGTCACGTTGATGCCGTCGACCTTGATTTTCGTAGGCTCCTTGTAGAGGAGGTCGTGCAGCTCCTTCTTGGTGAACTTGCCGATCGGCTTGTCCGGGTCGAAGAAGCCACTGCCCCGGAAGATGCGGCCGTACCAGCCGTCCATCGTGTAGCCGGGCACGGTCAGCGCGCCCTCGTTGAGCGACCTCGTCTCGTCGTAGAGCGCGGACAGGTCGTAGTCGGTCACCGACCCCATGCCCTCGCAGCGCGGGCACATGCCGCCGAGTCGGGTGAAGGTCACCTTCTCGGCCTTGGTCTTGCCCGCGCCCCGGTCCACCGTGATGGCACCGCTCGCCTTCACTGAAGGCATATTGAACGAGTACGCGTTGGGAGAACCGAGGTGCGGCTGGCCGAGCCGGCTGAACAGGATGCGCAGCATCGCGTTCGCGTCCGTGGCCGTGCCGACCGTGGAGCGGGGGTTGGCGCCCATCCGCTCCTGGTCCACGATGATCGCGGTGGTCAGGCCGTCGAGGTAGTCGACCTCGGGCCGGGCCAGGGTCGGCATGAAGCCCTGCACGAACGCGCTGTACGTCTCGTTGATCAGCCGCTGCGACTCGGCGGCGATGGTGGAGAAGACGAGCGAGCTCTTGCCCGAGCCGGAGACGCCCGTGAACACCGTCAGGCGCCGCTTGGGAATCTCGACACTGACGTCCTTGAGGTTGTTCACCCGCGCGCCGTGCACCCGGATCAGATCGTGGCTGTCGGCGGCGTGCGGCTGCGCGCCCCTGCTCGTGGCCTTGCTCATCGTCTCCCCACCTGTCTCGTCGTCTCGTGGCCGGACGGGCGCCTCAGCTCTGCTGAATACGCAGCAGGTTGCCGGCGGGATCGCGGACGGCGCAGTCGCGGATGCCGTACGGCTGATCGGTCGGCTCCTGGACGATGTCGGCGTCGCTGGCCTGCAACCGCTCGAAGGTGCTGTCGACATCCTTCGTCGCCAGCACGATGCCGGCGAAGGTGCCCTTGGCCATCATCTCGGTGATGGTACGTCGTTCCTCGTCGGTGATGCCGGGGTCGACCGCCGGCGGGTGCAGGACGATGGACGTGCTGGGCTGGTCGACGGGGCCGACCGTGATCCAGCGCATCCCGCCGTACCCGACGTCCTTGCGCACCTCGAAGCCGAGGACGTCGCGGTAGAAGGCCAGGGACTCGTCCGGGTCGGTTTGCGGCAGAAAGCTCGCGTTAATGGTGATGTCCATAGCGGTCAGGCTAGTTGCGACTGGCCGGCCCGCGCTTCTCGAATCCTGATCGGTCTGGTCACCTGTTTCGTGTGGCACGACGGCATCTCGGCGGCCGCCCGCTCGAGTTCCCGGGCACGGTACGCGCTAGGGGGCATCCCGACCAACTCGGTGAACCGGGTGCTGAACGTCCCCAGAGAGGAACAACCCACCTCGAAACACACCTCGGTCACGGTGCGGTCGCCCCGGCGCAGCAGCGCCATGGCGCGCTCGATCCGCCGCGTCATCAGGTACGAGTACGGCGACTCGCCGTAGGCGAGCTTGAACTGGCGGCTGAGGTGTCCGGCGGACATGTTCACGCCGCGGGCGAGGGCCTCCACGTCGAGGGGCCGCGCGTACTCGCGGTCCATCCGGTCGCGCACGCGCCGGAGCAGGACGAGTTCGCGCAGGCGGGGGTCGGTCGCGCTGGTCACGGATACAGCCTGCCCGCCAAACCGCGCACTGCCTAGGCTCAGCGGGCACGAAAAGGTCGGGGCCGGGGCCGTCGTCGTTGACGGCCCCCACCCCACGCAGCCATCAGCTGGCGTACGTCTCGAACTCGCCCACGCGCGGCGTGCCGCTCGCACCGGTGATCTCGAAGGTGACCTTCTTCAGCGAGGTACGGCTGAACGAGATCACCCCACCGTTGCTGTTGCCGGAGGTCAGGACCGCGCCCGTGTCGGCGTTGAGCACCCGCCACGACGTGATCGTGCCCGAGCCGGCCGCGAGCCGGATGTTGATCCGGGCCACGGCGGTCGCGGAGCCCCACTTGATCGAGATCTGCCCGGTGGAGCCCGACGGTGACCAGTAGGTGCTGATGTTGCCGTCCTTGACGTTGCCGTAGCTCGTGCCGTCGGCCTTGCTGGACCCGTCGGCGCCGGCCCCGATGCTGAGGTTCGTGCCGCTGGGCGCGCCCGTCGTCGCGCCGGCGGTCGTGGTCGGCGGGCGCGTCGTCGCGGGCGCGCTGGTCGCCGCGCGCGTCGTGACCGGCGCGCTGGTCGCCGGGCGGGTGGTGGCCGGCCCCGCGGTCACGGAGCAGTTGCCGGTCGAGACCTGCAGGCCCTTGTTGGCGCCCGCCGTCTGGCCGACGATGCCCGGCACGCAGCTCGCCCCGTCCAGGGAGTACGGGTACGGGACGCTGACCGTGGTGGTCGACGCCATCCCCGGGCCCGCCGGGTTGTTCTCCGACGAGCTGGCCGACCAGGTCACGTTGTCCAGGATGTTGCCGCTGGTCTGCCAGTAGCCCTTGGCGTCGGTGTAGAACGTGCCGAGGACGTCCTTGGAGTTCCTGAAGTAGTTGTTGTCGACCTTGGCGCGCGCCCCGGCCCGGGAGTTGATGCCGGACTCGTTGAGGCTCACGTAGTAGTTGTTGTAGATGTGGGCGATGCCGCCGCGCAGCAACGGCGTACGGGAGTCGATGTTCTCGTACAGGTTGTGGTGGAACGTGACGTACCCGTTCGAGGTGTCGCTCTCGCTGGAGCCGATGAGGCCGCCGCGGCCGGAGTTGCGCAGGATGCTGTAGGACAGCGTCACGTACTGGGTGTTGTCCTTCATGTCGAACAGGCCGTCGAAGCCCTCCGACTCGCCACCGGACGCCTCCAGCGTGACGTGGTCGACCCAGACGTTGCGGACGGTGCTCTCCATGCCGATGGCGTCGCCACCGTTCGACGTCGGCGAGCCGGACTTCTTGACGTTCCGGACGGTCACGTTCTGGATGATGATGTTGCTGGAGTCACGGATGTGGATGCCCAGCTGGTCGAAGACGGCGCCGCCGCCCACGCCGACGATCGTGACGTTGCTGATCTCCTTGAGCTCGATCTTGTCCGCGGCGGTGTTGCAGCTGCTGCCCGAGACCTTCGTGGTGTTGCCGTGGTTGATGGTGCCGGAGACCTGAATGATGATCGGGGTGCTGCTGCTGGCCCGGTTGCACAGCGCCGCGTGGATCGCGGTACCGGAGGAGGCCTGCACCGTCTGGCCACCCGCGCCGCCGGTGGTTCCGCCGTTCTGGGTCGCGTAGCCGGTGACGCCACCGGTCGCCGCCGATGCCTCGGGCATGAGCAGAACCACGCCGGTGGCGGCCGCGACGGCCGTCGTACCCAGCGCGGCATAAAGTCGCAATGCGACTGGTCGTCTCATCCTCGCCTTACCTTTCGCCAATGAGCGCAGGACATTCGCTGGTCTGGACCAGGCGTCGCCCGTCGCCCGTCGCGAGGGACGGCCACGACGCATCGTCGACGTGGGGACGCCTTTCGTTGCCGTAGGCAGGGCCTGGGCCGGGACGGTCCAGATATAAGGAAAGCGCTTTCCAAGCGTGAGGATAGGGCGGCGTCCGTCATTGACGCAAGGCGATGTCCGAATAGAGGCGTATGTCCATCAGTGATGGCCCGCCGACATGAAACGGACATGCTGGATGTCCGACAGCCCAGGCCCCGCAAGGGGTCGCGAGCGACGCACCCAACCAGTAGCGTGTCGACGTTCTATCACCCCGTGACGAGGATTTCCCATGTCAGATGCCGCGTTTCCGGCCCCGCCCCCCACTCCCCCCAAGAAGAAGACCGGCAAGATCATCCTCATCGTCGTCCTGCTCCTGGTGGTGCTCTGCGCCCTCGGCGGCGTCGTCGTGTACTTCCTGCTGAACAAGGCCGTCGACACCGCCTACGCGGAGGGCAACTGCGTCGACTCCATGTCGACGTCCGCGACCGCCCAGTCCACGGCCGTCCCGAACGCCGTCGACTGCTCCGACTCGAAGGCCGTCGGCAAGATCCTCAAGGTTGTCGACGGCAAGGGCGCGGCCGAGGCCGAGGCCGAGTGCGGCAACGTGCCCGGCGTCACCAGCTACACCGTGTTGCTCATCAAGGGCGGCGACACCAAGCTGCTCTGCCTGGGCCCGAACACGAAGTAGTCCGCGCCCGGCATCCCCGATCGCATGCGGTGGCGGTGGGCCACAGCCCGCCGCCGCCGCAGCGCTCAGGATCGGCGGCCTCAGGCTCGCATCGGCTAAGCGTGGCCATTGGCCTCCACGTCAACGGCTTCACCCGTCCAGGAATCCATCAATGGCACGCGACAGCGCGGCGGCGGCCTCGGCCTCGACGGGACGACCGGCCTCGTCGAATGCGTCGAGTATTCGCCGGCACTGGCGCCCGTCGCCCAAATCGACCGAGGCAACGCGCCGGCAGAACTCCTTGAAACCGATGGTCCCGTCGTACCCGGCCTCCTGCCAGGACAACGCGGTCACGCCGTAAACCTTGGGGTGGACGACCTGGAACACGTCGGACAGCCCATGCATGACCAGCCGGAGCCGGTTCTCGAGCCCGCCATCGATCACCGCGTGAAACAGTCGAATGAGCTCGACGTCCTCGTGCCGGGCATCCCGCGCGGTCCGGATAGCGGCGCGCAGCTGGCGCAGCGCGACATGCCGGCCGCCTGTCGCGACAGCCGCCAGCAGTTCGTTCCACTGCCGCTGCGCCGCGTCGCCGCGCACTGCGTCGAATACCATTCCGAACGGGGTGGACATCATCCGCTGCCAAACCGATGTCGCCGCGACACCAGCGCCTTTCACCCCGTGCATTCGGCTCAACAGGACGTTGGCAGCGGCTAGGCGTGGGCCGTACAAGCGTTCCAGAAGCTCAACGTCCCAGTCGCCCTCGACGTAGAGCACCCGGGTGCCCGCGAGGATGCCGGGTCCATGGCTGGCCAGGGTGGTAAGCAAGGTCCCGATACCCCGTTCTGGACGGTCGAGCGAGAAGTGGCCCGGTTCGTCGAAAACGAGGAAGTCCCCGATGCCGACGAACCGGGCAGCGAACTCGAGACTGTGCGTGGCGACAAGCGTCCGGCCGTCGCTGCCACGTCCGGCCAACGCGTCGGCGAGGACGCGCGCCTCGCTGGCGAAGAGGTGCACCTCCGGCTCGTCCATCGCTACCCAGGTCGACCGGGTGGCGAATGGGCCAGGCACCCCAGGCGGGACAAACACCGGGTCGATCGTGCCGGCGAGTGCCGCTTCGTCGGAGGTACGGATGGCATCGCCGGCCACCTCCGCCACACATTGGCTCAGCTCACGCAGCGTCTCGGTCGCCGCCAGGGTGCACCAGCGGCTCATCGCACGGCTGGTGTGCGCGACCGGGATCCACTCGCCGGCCACCCGTACGTGCCAGGCGAAGTCCTCGGCGGGACGGCAGCTCAGTTCCAGGGGAAAGCCGGCGAGCCTGCGCAGCCGCGCGGTCGTCCGTTCAGCTAGGAGCGTGCAGTAGGCCGTCGCAAGCGTCAGCAGGGAAATGGCCTCGCCATCGGCGCGCGTCGCGACCAGCGGGTTGGCGTAGAGCGTGGCATCGCTGAGCACGTGCGCCGCCCAGTCCCGAAACGCCCGCGCCACCGCGCGGTCGAGACCCGCCGGATCTTCCGCGTCCGGGTTGACCCAGGGCTCGACGGTGAGCGCCGCGTGCCGGCTGCCAGCGGGCAGCCGGACCAGCTCGTTGAACGGGTCATCGGGAGATACCGCGCCGATCACCGCGCCGTTGTGGGCGAGCCGCACGGTCCACCACAGGTCTGGGCGGTCAAGGTGGGCACACCACCAGGCTTCGTCGTCGTCCTGCGCGCGGGTCGCCTCGGCCGCCTCGAAGAGCTCCTTGTCGCTGAGGTCGTGCGGCCGGCGTCGGTCCTCGATGCGGCGCCGCGCCAAGGTCAGGTACGGCGCGAGCCGACGCGGAAGGGACGAGAAGAGCCGTGCCGTGTGCCGATCCACGAGCGACCGCAGCAGGCGTGTCTTGCCATAGCCGTTTGGCCCGATAAGGATGATCGGCCGTTCGAGGTATGGCACGAGTACCGGCTCACGAAACGGAGGCCCAGGGTCGGCCAGCCAGCCGAGGAAGCTCGCCCGCGCCCCGGTCACGAACCGGTCCGAGGCAGTAGCCGGTCGAGGACCCCCTCTATCACGGGCCCACGCGTGCCGTTGCGGACGAACGCGACGACGTCGGCCTGCACGTCCGTGTCATCCGAGAGGCAGACTGTCGGCCGGCCGCTGCTGTTCGTCCGGCCCTCGTAGAGCACCCCTTCGGCGCGGAGACCTCGGTAGAGCCGACGGACCACGAAGTCCCGCCGTCGGGGATCGGTGCCTCCCATGAAAGCCGTCCAGCTGATGGCGTCGTCGATGGCCACATTGTTCTCGCCCATCTTCGACTTCACGAACTTGCTGAGCCGGCCGTACAGCACCTCGGCGGCCCACTCCCGGAAGTCGTCCGACCGAGAAGATCCCTCTGGGGTGGCGCTCGGCTGCCCGGCGAATCGATCGCGCAACTGCGGCCCGAAGAGCTGCTCGTCATCAATCGTCACGCTGGCCACGATGGCGGCAGCGATTCCGGGCGACACGGTACAGCCGCGCAGCGTTGTGCGGTCGAGGACGGTCTCGTCAAACCGGACGCCGGACAGGTCGCAGTCCTCGAAGTAGCAGTCGGCCAGGTTAGCGCCGCGCAGATCCGTGTCGTGGAACGCGACCGAGGTGAAGCTGCGGCCGGACAGGTCGCGTCCAGCGAGGATGCCGCGCAGCTCCGCCGGGAGTGCGGTTCTACCGGTCGCCTCCGGCTCCCGCCGGGACAGCCACATCTGCACCAGATTGCGGACCAGCTTGTCGCCGTTTTCCGGCACCCGCTCCAGCAGCCAACTCCGGGTCGCCTCGTCGAGCAGACCGGCTGCGGAGCGCAGCACCCCCTCGGGCAGATCCCGGCTGGTGATCACCTCGTCCGCGTTCTTTTGCCGGGCACGCAACAGCCTCGCGAGCGCGCAACCTTGGAAGTAGTCGCGCCAGACCTGGTGGCGCATGGTGACCACGGCGGTGCGGCCCTGGCTTTCCTGCAGGAAGTGGTGGCTGGCCAGCTTCTCCCAGTCGGCACGGGCGACCTCATCGTCGACCGCCTCGGCCGCGAACACCGCGAGGTCGTCACGGCTGTATCCCGGACCGCCCGTCTGCAGCAGGTCGAAGGCGATTCCCTCAAGGAATGTCTGCTGCTGCTCGTCGGTGAAATCGTGCGCCTGGCGCTTGCGCTCGCGCTGGAAGGCGCGGCCCACCAGGAACTGCAGGCTGCCCAGCCGCCGGATATCACTGATGGAGAACTGCTCGCTGGCCACCTGGTTCGCGAACTCGACGAGGAAGATCGGGCTACCGAGGATCTCGAGGTTGGTGTCGTTGTCCACGACCGCCTGCGCCCGCTCCAGCGCCCGCGATCGGTCGGGTGCCTCGCCGAGCCGCTTCTTGAGGTATTCCCGCGCCTGAGTCCGGTCGAAGGGCAGCAGGTCAATGACCTCAACATCAGACTCCGGGAGCAGCGGGTCACCGACCTGGCCCACCACGTCTGACGCGGTGCGGTAGAACGTCGAGCGCGACGTGAGCAGGATCCGGCTCTCCGGACCGGCCTGCTGTACGAAGTTGGTGATGTTGTCACGCGCCGTCTCGGGGTTGGCCTCGACCATCTCGTCGTATCCGTCCAGGATGAACAGGACCCGGCCGAGCGAGATAAGGAACTGGAACGCCTCGATGGTGAGCCGGTTGTTGCCGAACCGGTCGAGCGCCTCCAGGATGAGCCCCGCGAAGGACGTGGAGCGCCGGTACTGCCCGAAGGAGATGAGGATCGGCAGCGGCGGGCGCATGGCACCATCAGCCTGCTGATAATAGGTCGCGATGCGCTTCGCGAGAATGTGCGTGATCTTGCTTTTGCCATGTCCGGCCGGTGCGAGCACGATGCAGAGCCGCGGGGTGTTCCCCTTGGCCCAACCGTTGAAGAGGTGGGCGGTCGCCTCGATCCGTCCCAGGCCGGGCACCTGTGCCCGCTGCTCGACGAAGTCCTCGGAGTTCAGCAGCTCGGCGTTGCGCCCCGAGGCACCGGTCAATTCGTCACAGACGCTGTCCGGCCGCAGAAAGCCGTCGAGAAACTCCGAGATGGTCACGACCCGGCGCACCAACCCGCGCACGGCGCCGCCAATCCGCGGCACCCAGCCGGCCATCGCGTCCGGCACGATCATGTCGGTACGCGATGGGTCCGCGATCGCCTCGCTCAACAGGTCACGCAGGTCGCGCGGCTCGGTCGACGGACTGGGCGGCTCGAAAACCACGTACGCGTTGACCAGCGTGTAATCGTCGTTACTCGTGACGAGGTGCACGTCTTCGTCGACCTGGACCGCGCTTCTCATGTCGACCCGCTGTGCCTTGAGGAATCCGTCCAGGATCTCGACGACCGACATCCGGATCCGACGGTCCGCCACCGTGATCGACATTTGTCCCCTCCGCAGCCAAAGCGAACGGTTCGCCCCCGGGACGCTAGCGGCGTGGCGGCGTGCAAGACATGGTTCGACCGTCCACAGGGATGGACAGGTTGATGCTGGGCAGATGGACACTCGGTTCGGTGACGTGGCACAACGCCCTACGTGGGACAGGCCGGTCAGCCGTGTCCTCACGACCGCGCGGTCAGGCCGAGAGGCCGACGGGCCTCCTCACCGTCTTGTCCGCCGCCGTCGGACCATGGGAGGCCAGCACGACCGGCGCGCCGGCGGCCCCCTCGACCGCCGCGATCCAGTCGGTGGGCGCCTCGGCGTCCAGGCGGGGCGCGGCCCCGGCGAGCCGGGCGGTCAGGGCCGCCTGGTGGTCCAGGTCGCGGTGCGGTCCCGGCACGAGCCGGTCGACACCATCGGAGTACGCCCGACAGATCCGCAGTCCGGGCGTAACCTCGGCGACGTCGACGTGGCTGAGGGCGAGCCCGTCAACGCCCCCGCACACCTCGATGGCGTACCGGTGGGCGACCGCGTCGAAGTGCCCGACCCGGAACGCGCCCTGCCACGGGCCGGTGTGGTTGTGCGGGTCGACCAGGGTCGCCGTCAGGTGCGCGTCCTCGGTGACCAGCGGCCCGGCCCCGTGCCGGGTGGTGAAACACCGCAGCACCCCGAGCCGGTAGAAGTCCGGCGTCAGGGCGGCCACGTTGTCGAACGTCGTGGTACTCCACGTCGTGTACGGGTGAAAGCCCCGCCACTCGTCGAGCAGTACGCCCTGCGCCCCCTCGAACACGCACCCCCCGGCGCGTAGCAGGGCGTCCAGGTCGCTGCCGTCGGCCAGCCGCAGCAGCGCCGCGACCGCCACGTACGCCTCAAGGCATGCCTCGACCGGTGGCGCGTCGACCGCGGCGAGCGACGCGGACGCCGCGTCGGCCCACGACCGCAGCGCGGACAGCTTGCGCCGCAACAGCGCCGGGGCGAACAGGTCACCCGCGCGGATCGCCGCGTCCGGATGGTCGAGCGAGTGCGCGACCGTCTCGCCGACGCCCATGCCGCACGAGCCGTGCCGGGCCGCGCCCCGGGCCAGTTCCCGCGCCCGGTTGACCGCCTGGTGGTACGGGGTGGCGACGAGCGCGTCGCGGTCCACGGTGAGCAGGGCGTACGGGTCGGGCACGCCCAGCGCGGTCAGGTGCTCGGCCTCGGCCGTGAGGGCCAGCGGGTCGAACACCATGAACCGCGACAGGAACGTCGGCACGCCGCGCAGGGTGCCCGAGCCGAACTGGGCGAAGGTGTGCGAGCGCCCGTCGGCGGTCACCACGTTGTGGCCGGCCTGCGCGCCGCCGTTGAAGCGGATCACCGCGGGGACCGGCCGTGTCGCGCACAGCCAGTCCACCACGGTGCCCTTGCCGGCGTCGCCGAACCCGAGATCGACGACAGCGACGTGTCCAGTGTTCACAGGCGCACGAGTCCGTCGGGGCCGTCGGTCGGGTCGGTCAGCGCCGGGCCGACGGCCAGGTCACGACCGGCGCCGCCGATGCGGGCCAGGGCCCGTCCGACCGTCGCGCCGGCCGTCGAGCCGACGTCGGCGAGGTCCTCCAGGCCGGCGTCGAGGTCGATGGCGCCCTCCTCCAGGCCGACCGTGAGCGCGATCGTCTCGCACACCGCGTCGAGGTCGTCGAGCTCGATGACGTTCTGGCCGAGCAGGTCGCGCCAGTAGCGCAGGATCGACCGGCTGCCCGCGTTGGACGTCCCGGCGGGCAGGATGTAGTAGACGTGGTACTTGCGCTGGAGTTCGGCGACCAGCGCCTCCGTGCTGAGGTCCTCGCTCAGGTCGTCACCGATGATCTTCTTGACCTCGCGCGCCTTGACCCGGCGGTAGGCCAGCTCGTCACCGATGATGAACAGGTAGCCCCGCCGGCCGCGCTTCTCGTAGCAGTCGATCGTGGTGTGCCGCGCCATGAAGTACATGGCCAGCTCGTACGACTCGGTCTGCTGGCCGCCGCCGCCCCCTTCGAGCAGGATGCGGCCCAGGTCCTCGTCCATCCGGTTGTCCGACTCGAACTGGCCGACCTGCAGCGGTGCCCGGTCGCAGGTCGCGTCGCCGATCGCCCCGAACATGATGTGCGGGTCGGCCACGTACCCCTTGCGCAGCAGCAGTCCCAGCAGGCCCGGCAGCTTGACCTGCAGGGTGCGCGGCACGCTGTGCATCGAGCCGGTGACGTCGAAGAGCACCGCGATCGCCAGCGACCGCGGGTGCTCGTCGCTGTCGCGGCTCTCCCGCGCGGTCACCCCGTACGGATTGAGCGCCGGGTGCACCTTCCGCGCCCCCGAGTCGCTGTACGCGAACGCGCTCGCGCCGGTGCGGGCCCGGGTGTGCGCCGCCGCGTCGTACACGTCGGTGGACCACAGTCCACTGCCCATTGTCGTACCTCCCCTTTTCTAGGTGGTGTGTCGCGGCCAGGCGGGGACCGTCGCGGGTAGCGCGAACGGCCGGAACCGCCGGGGGCCGAAGGTCTGTTCGAGCCGGTCGTCCAGCTCGGTGAGCAGGCGCCAGGCGTCCTGCGGGCGGGCCGCTGGCGGGCGCAGCAGGCACCCGCGGGCGAACTGCCGCAGGGCGTGCGGCGCGCGGTCACCCATGAGCGCGAGGACGCACCGGGTGGCCAGGTAGATGTCGGTGGCGGCGGTGGCCCGCTCGCGGGCGGGCACCTCCGGCGGGTACCAGTCGCGGTAGCGCCCCACCATCGCCGGGATCCGGCCGGCCGGTGGTGTGGCCGCGTAGGTCCAGCCGACCAGCACCAGGCCGTGCTCGCGCGGCTCGATGAGCACGTGCTCGGGCAGCACCGCGCCGTGCACGACGCCGGCCCGGTGCGCCACGCCGATGGCGACGAGCAGGCGCCGCCACATCCACGCCACGTCGCGCGCGTCGAGGCCGCTCGGATAGGCCTCGCGCACGGCGGCGAGGCTGACGAACCCGTCGAGCCGGTCGAACACGGCGACCGCCCGGTCGGCGCCGCTGTCGCGGTCGCGATGGGTGAACGCGTCACGCATCCGGGGCAGGTAGGCGCGGTGCTCCGGCCGCACCTGCGCGGCCACGCGGCGCAGCGCCGCCGCCTCGCCGTGCAGCAGGTCGTTGTCCGCCGGTCGCCGGACGACCTTGAGCAGCACCGGGGTGGTGCCCGTGGTCGCGTCGAGGTAGTCGGCGACGTCGTCGACCGCGAGCCGCTCCCCCACCCGGTAGGTGCCGGACGGGGCGGTGACCGTGCGGTCGCCGTGCCGGGCCGACCACAGCGCGCTCAGCGTGGCGAACGCGGCGTGCGCGGCGGCGGCCTCGTCGGCGCCGACCCGGTCGGGGTGCACGAGCTTGGCCAACGCGCGGTAGATCGCCGTGGCCGCCCGCGGGTCCGCGCCGAAGACCTCGTTATGGGTACGCGCGCCGCGCAGCAGCCTGGCCGCCGAGGCGAAGTCCGTGGGCGCCGTCATCACTGCTCCCCCTCGGGGCGCAGCAGGGCCGGGTGCAGCAGGGTGGCGTCGCCGGCCCGGTAGAGGCGGGCCCGGCGCCCGCCGCGCGTCCCGCCGCGCTCGGTCATCTCGCCGGCGTCGACGACGAACCCCGGCGTGGAGAGCACCTTGCGGTGGAAGTTGCCCGCGTGCGGCTCGACGCCCCACACGGCCGCGTAGACCCCGCGCAGCTCCGAGATGGTGAACTCGGGCCCCACGAAGGAGGTCGCCAGCGGGGTGTACTCGAGCTTGGCGCGGGCCCGCTCCAAGCCGTCGGCGAGGATCGCGTCGTGGTCGAAGGCGAGCCGGCGCGCGCGGTCGACCGGCAGCCACCCGGCGGCGGCCGCGTCGCCGCCGGACACCGGGTCGGGCATGTCGGCCCCGAAGGCCAGGTAGGCCACGGAGAACACGCGCATCCGCGGGTCGCGGTCGGGCGCGCCGTACGTGGCGAGCTGCTCCAGGTGCACCCGGTTGAGCGCGGCGTGGCCGGGCACCAGGCCGGTCTCCTCGGCCAGTTCGCGGGCGGCGGCAGCGTCGAGCGTCTCGCCGCGCACGCGCCCCTTCGCGTCGCGCGACGATCGGACGAAGCCACCGGGCAACGCGAGCCTGCCGAGGAACGGCTCCTCGCCGCGCTCGACGAGCAGCACCTGCAGCGCACCGTCGCGGATGGTCAGCGCGACGATGTCGACGGTCACCGCCGCCGGCTCATACCGCGAAGGATCGTAGTCCCGCACCCGCGCTCCAAGTTGTTCTCAGTCTTAGAATTTCTCGGTTCGAGAACAACCTAGCATGTGCTGTCCCGCTCAGCAACGCGTGTGGCGCGGCCCCCCGAAGGAAGCCGCGCCACACGGTGCGTTGCCGCTGTCAGCCTGTTCGGCAGGATACCGAGGGCCAGTTCCAGTTGCCGTTGTGTTGGATGGTCACGCCCCAGTTGTTGCCGCTACCGTTCGGTCTGGCGACGAGCTGTTGCGCACTCGGGTAACTGGCGCTGATGTTCCAGGTCGCGATGATCTTCGCGGGCGACGGGACGTTCATCGTCACGATCCAGTTGCTGGAGCCGCTGACCGAGACGTTGAGGTTGTACCGGTCGCTCCACTGGCTGCCCGCGGACAGCGAAGCGGTGCAGCTACCGCCGCCGCCACCGCTGGCGGTCGTCGGCGTGCCGCCGCCGCTGCTACCGGTGGTCGGCGTGGTGCCCCCGCCGCCGTTGTTGGAGCCGCCGTCGCTGACGGTGATGTTGGAGCTGCCGCTGCTCTGGTAGCCCTCGGTCGCCATGATCTGGTAGTCGTGCTGACCCAGCGTCAGACCCGCCGAACGCCACGCGTTGAAGTGGTTGGCCACCGTGATCGTGCCGCCGGTGCGCTTGGACTGGCGTACGGACCAGTACTGGTAGAACGTGGCGGTGCCCTGGATGGAGGGCTGGTTGACCCGCTGCGTGCGGTACAGGTCGTAGGTGCTGCCGTCACTGACGACCGACCCGAACCGCTGAGCACCCGTGG